>NZ_JAVRBQ020000168.1:0-27274 GCF_034531215.2 Nostoc sp. ChiSLP03a | reverse complement strand
TTTCTCTTCTTTACAAGCTTTACGCGAGCGCATCCAAGAAATCTTCGACCAACTCACATTTGAGCAGGTAATTTCTGTCTCTTCTTATAACTTTATCTTGGAAGCTCTATTCTATGCAGCTTCATATTAATTTGGTATTAGGAATGATAGAGCTAGCTATACTTTAGATGAATCAGGCCAACTAACTGCCAAAAGCTCAACCTTGAAACAAAATGGAGGCGCTTACAATGTTTCTAATTTTCAAGGTAGAAAAAATCAACTGATCAGTATTCGTGTAGATAGTGTTGATGAAGAGTTTTCTCCTTATGTAGCTTTGCTAAATTCTAAAGGACAAACGATCGCGATTGATAAAGACAAAGACAAAAGTGGTGTCTACAGTGCTTTAATTGACCGAGCTAGGTTGCCTGAAGATGATACATACTATATAGTTATTACTTCCAAAAATCCACAGGAGCGCGGTAAATATAGATTAACTATTTTCTGAAGTAATTACCAATTCTGGTATCGAGATTATTGCTATGAGTAGGATATAGTTCGGAATGTTTTTTTATTTACCGTAATAGTCTTGATACCATTGCACAAAGTGTCTACTACCCCCCCCAACCCCCCTTGTAAATGGGGGGGATAATCTCTTAAATCCCCCCTTTATAAAGGGGATTTGGGGGATAATATCAGCATTGAATGTGTTATACAACACTTTTCAAACATTCACTTAGAGGATGAATGAACAAGTATTTCACTGTGACTTTAGACACTTTTATATTCCCCCTCCCTTTTTAAAGGGGGTTGGGGGGATCGATAACGTTTTACTACTGACGAAAGGACTTTTAAAACATCCTCTTAAGATGTTTACAGTTTTTTCAACTCCCCCAGAATCAAAGTTAATTTTATTAGGCTGCTCTTTGAGATAATTAATAATATTAATAGCTAGGTAATCAGGTTGCAAATAATTATGATTTATAAATTTGACTATTCCTAAGTCGCTTAACTTTTCGGCTCTAATTATTTGTTCTTGCTCCTGATTACCTGTAAAGGGAAGAATCATAGCTCGTACACCTGTAGTTAAAATATTCATTATGGTGTTATAGCCAGACATATTTATTGAAAGGTCTGCTTTTTTCATGTAATTTAGCAAGTAAGGAGTATAGCGTCGAATATAAATGTTTTTACTAGATTTTGCCATTTCTTGCAGTTTTTTAAATTTTGAATTGGGGATGAATGGCCCAGTAAAAACCTGAATCTGATGTGGCAATAATTTCTCTAAAAAAGGGGCTGTATTAACTACACATTCAAGCAACTCATGACCAAATCTACCACCCCCTACACTAGCTAAAATCAGGGGTTTGTCTGATTTAATAATTCCCCGCTCTTCATCAGTTAAAATAAGATTTGTTGGTGGGTCTTGCACGACATATCCGGTGTAATGTACTTGGCACTTTAGATCATTGACTCTAGAAAAGGTTGCTTCTAGTGGAACTAAATCTGGGTCGCTGTGAACCAAGAGTATATCAAAATATTTCTTGATTAAATTACATATTTTTTCTTCGTGTTTTACTTTTTTTTCTGGTTTAATAACTACAATATCTTGCAAGCTAGAAACTATTTTAGTTGAGCCTTTATTTGATTTGGCTAATTCTAATAATGGAATTAATTCAAAAGAAAAGCGTCTTCTCCCAAAAGGAAATAACTCAACCATTAAAATATCAGGCTGGAATTGCTTAAAAATTTCCAGAAGTCGATTTTTTCTAATTTCTTTGGCTTCGCTAAGGCTAAAGGCATCATCTACTACTTGTAATTCAGCTAATTCTATATCGGTTTTAATTGTAGGCAGATTGATAACTTCTACATCAGCAGGAATTTCAAATCCTTGAATTATTTCACCACCATTAATAAAACAAACTTGGAAGTCTTTGGTTAAACCTCGTACAATTTCGCGGCTGCGAACCAGATGCCCCATACCTAAAATATGTTGACAGTAAAACATAATACGTTTCATAAAAATTTTACCTCTGTAAATTTGGATGGTTGGAAGAAGGCAAACGAAACATAAAATAAATACTTTTATTACTTTTTACTTCAACAATTTTGACAATCGTTGTTAATTCCAGTAATTGTACAGCGTTGTGTTGTAGCCACCCATTGCGACTACGGCATCTGCGGCGGCGATGTAACTGATTAAATCCGGTAAATTCGTCTATCTGCACTTAGGGATATACAGCAGCTTTCAGTTTCAGTGCAGCTTGGTGTTTTAGGGGCATTTCTGGGCCACATATAATTAAACTTCGTAATTTATGGGACGCTGGTAACAATACCAAACTCGATAAATATGTGTCAATTAACCTGTAACTATTTTCCCCAGCACCCGGTCTAGTAAGTTAAAGCGGACTTTTCCAAACTCCCAAAAGTTTTTGAGAGATTAATCATCAATTAAATCTCCAGTTATATAACTATTGTCACGGTTATCTAACTGGAGATTCGTTATATTTAACAGTTAACGGCTAAAAGGAATTAAAGAGATGGAAATTAAGCCAACTGACCCATCGCTAGCACTCATGGAAATTCCCCCAGGCTATCTCAATATTATGGGTTACGTCGATCAATCAGAAGTTAATGGCCCTGGTTGTCGTGCAGTCGTCTGGGTACAAGGTTGTTTGCGTGAATGTCCTGGCTGCTTTAATACTAACTCCTGGTCTTTTGAGGCTAATCAATTAATTGCTGTTGATGCTCTTGCCGAAAATATTCTCAGCAATCCCCGCAACACGGGTGTAACATTCTCTGGTGGAGAACCCTTTTGGCAAGCAACGGCATTAGCGTCTTTAGCCCAGAAGGTAAAAGCTGCTGGTTTAAATGTAATGTCTTTTTCTGGCTTCACTCTTAAGCAGCTACAGTCCCAATCTGCGCCGCCAGGTTCCCAAGCATTGTTAGAACAACTCGATATCCTGATTGACGGGCCTTTTGTACAATCTCTGGCAGTTAATTCTCCCAATTCTCCAGTTTCTTCTAGCAATCAACGGCTTAGGGTGTTAAACCCGGCTTTCCAAGACCAGATTACTTGGGCTAGCGACCAGATCGAAATCCATATCCTCAAGGATGGTGGCCGTATTGTCACTGGCTATCAAGGTGGACTGGAACTAACGTAGGGGAGCGGGGGGCAGGGAGCAGGGGATAGGGGAGCAGGGGGCAGGGGAGCAGGGGAGCAGAGGAGAGGAGGGAGTTGTTAAAACTTAAAAATTGAGCTTCTGAAGGTCAACATTGAGCTTCTGAGGGTCAACATTGAGCTTCTGAGGGTCAACTTTCACCTTCTGAGGGTCAATATTGAGCTTCTGAGGGTCAAATTTTTAGATTCCTGCTCTCTCATCGAGAAGCTATCTTTAAATGCAGCTTTGTTTGGGACAGATTATATTTAAAAAAAATACATATCATAAATTTGACTAGACCATTTCAGAAAATTTTTACTGAACACCGCGTATTTTGGGCTGTTTTACTTTTTGGTACAGCACTGGTGGTAACGCTAGCACTGTCGCTTTCTCAAGGAGCAGTACCTTTAAGTATGTCGGAATTTTGGCAAGCTATACTCCACAAAGGCGATCCGGTTAAACAGACAATTCTCTGGGATTTACGTCTTCCGCGCATTACTGCTGCGATTATTGTCGGCGCAGCTTTGGGAATGTCAGGGGCACTGCTGCAAGGAATGTTACGTAATAGTCTCGCCGATCCATTTATTTTGGGCATTTCAGCGGGTGCGGGACTACTTGTAATTCTGATGATTGTGTGCCATATATTCCCGATCGCAATTCCTTTTGCAGCATGGATAGGAGCAATTTTAACTGCCGCGATCGTTATTTTACTCGGTCGTTCGGGGTCGGGAATTTCTGTTGAGCGCTTGATTTTAGGCGGAGTAGCGGTGAGTTCTTTATTTGGTGCTGTACAAAGTACATTGCTGCTTTTAGCTGAAGATGGGCAAATTCAAGTTGCGCTCAGTTTCCTGGTTGGTAGTCTTAATGGACGGGGTTGGCAAGAAATTGCTACAACTGGCCCTTATATCATCGTTGCATTGATTGGGGGATGCTTGCTGGCGCGATCGCTAAACATCCTGGCTTTGGGAGATGATTTAGCTGTGAGTTTAGGGCTTTCGTTGACGCGATCGCGCCTGTTAATTGGTGGTGTCGCCACTCTATTAGCCGCAGGTGCAGTCAGCATCAGTGGCTTGGTTGGATTTGTCGGTCTTGTTATCCCTCACGGTGTCCGCCTGATTGTTGGTACAGATCATCGCTTTGTTTTACCACTTTCCGCTCTTGCAGGTGCATGGTTACTCACTTTTGCAGATTTACTCTCTAGACTAGGAGCAGTAGAACTACCAGTAGGTTCCGTCACTGCCTTGCTGGGTTCACCCGTGTTTATCTGGTTACTTTATCGTCGTTCTGCTGGATTTAACAAATTTTGAGCGATCGAACCACTATCCATCCCCACCTTATAAACGGATCGGGTTTTTTGCGCATTCTGATAAACTGATATAGCAAGGGACTGGGGACTGGGGACTGGGGATTGGGGATTGGGTGAAAAGTCTTGTTGTGTCAAAGTTTTATCATCTGTTAATGTCCTAACCACGTTGGCTGTTGCTATACAAAGCCTTCTTCAACTATTTAAGCCAAAATTCTCCATAAAGAAACCCACCTATATAACCCTACTTTCTTATCTCTGCTGCCCCCTGCCCCCCTGCCCCCTGCTCACTCAAGGAGGTTAATCGATGTTATGTGTTGAGGAATTAATCAACTTAGACCCATTTCAACAACTTCCCAAAGAGCGATTGCAGTGGGTTTGCGATCGCGCTCAAACAGTTGAACTTTCCCCCGGAGATGTGTTGTCCTATGAGGGAGACCCTGTATGTCGGTTATTTATCTTAGTCAAAGGTAAAATCAACATGACCCGCCGCAGTGAAGGAGTGGAAATTCCTATAGGGCAACACGAAGCTCCATCCTTTTTTGGTGAAATTCCAGTACTCACAGATGAACCTGCACCTGTGACAATGCGGGCATTTTCAAATTGCCACATCTATGAAATGAAGGGAGAAGACTTCCGCAAACTGCTGCATGAATGTCGTGATTTTGAGCGGATGGTCTTCCGAATTATGCAACGTCGTGTTCGGGGGCTAGAGTCTTTCATTCGTGGGCGGGAAAAGATGGCAGCTTTAGGGACACTTGCTGCGGGTCTTGCTCATGAACTCAACAACCCAGCCGCAGCCTTGGTTCGGACTTTAAAAGAAATGCCAGCCGCCATCCTAGAGTTACAACGAATGAACTTAGTTTATGGGCAACGCAATGTTGACGAAGCCCATACTCAACACTGGTTGAGAGTACGCGATCTAGGCTATGATGCGATTTTGAATAATCGCCTAGATCCGGTGACACTAAGCGATCGCGAAGACATATTGCTGGAATGGTTAGAAGACTATGGTGTAAACCAAGCCTGGAAATTGGCAGAGCCTTTAGCAGAAGGTGGTGTTGAGGTTGAAACCCTAAAGCAACTCATGGAACGTTGGCGCAACGACGACACAGAATTGCGAGAAATGGGATTGCACTGGCTAGCCCTTTCCTTTGAAGTCATGTCAATGATTAAACATGGTTTGCGCGGATCTGAGAGGATTTCCGAACTTGTGCAAGCGATGAAGTCTTATTCTTACCTCGATCAAGGCACTCAGCAAGAAGTAGATATACATCAAGGCTTGGAAGATACCTTGCGATTGTTTGCTCATAAACTCAAATGCGGTGTCCAAGTGCAACGCAATTACGATCGAAGTCTTCCAAAAATCTTTGCCTATGGCAGTGAACTAAATCAAGTATGGACAAACTTAATTGACAACGCCATTGATGCAATGGATGGTAAAGGACTGCTAGAAATTACAACACATCATTGCGATCGCTATGCCCATATAGACATCATCGATTCTGGCAGTGGAATTCCACCTGAAATTAAAACCCGTATTTTTGAACCTTTCTTCACCACCAAATCAGTAGGACATGGTTCAGGACTTGGTTTAGAAACCGTTCGCCGAATTGTAGAAAATCGCCATCACGGTACGCTTTCATTTGAGTCGCACTCAGGTAGAACTTGTTTTACCATTTGCCTACCTTTATCAAAGCAATAAATCAATCAGAAATGGGATTAGAGATGAAAAAAATGGGAACCAATGGTTCCCAAAATCTAGCAGCAATTGAATATTTTCGTCAGACTTATAGTTTCTTATTGTCTCCTACACTAGAATTCGTTTTATAGTTGTAAATCAATACAGTTCAGGATGAGCAACAAAACCCTCATGTAGAGACGCGATAAATCGCGTCTTCAAAAACCAATTATTTACACCAATAACCCTTAAGCCAAGCGTATTGAGCTATAAATAAAATATTGGGGTAAAAAAATTATTTCTCTGATAATTCCGATCTTGTGGACTGTTGATCGGAGTTAATAAATTCAGTCTTAGGTGGTTTTCCTATAGTATTAGGAGGTTGTTTTTTTGTTTTGGGTTGTGAATTATTATTCTCGCTCATGTTCATTTATCTCCTTAATAGCTTTAATTATTTGGCTGTTTTAAGATTTCTTGCTTGGAGTTGAGCAAGCAAAAAATTCAGTGAACGCAGTCAGTTTGTGTTCTGATGATTATGACTTCAAGCGATGCGATCGCAATTCCGTAATTCTGTTGAAAATTTTGCTCATTTCTATATTCTCAAAAAGGTAGATAGTGGAAAAACTCCTTACTATCTACCTCTTTAACCTTAGTTTTCTATTCAAACTATTTTTGCAGCCAGACCGTATTTTTTTCGATCGAACTCACCCAGATCGAACAAATCATAGACTGCGTATTCAACATCCCATATTCCACCACTGCCCTTATCAACTGGCGGCAGCCATAAGGCAGTGAAGCCTGGATTAACGTGAGTTCGATGAACCTCTCTCCCACGGGGAAAGGGAGGAGCAACCAGAAATTAGGGTTTTGGCTCCCCTCTCCGTGTCGGAGAGGGGTTGGGGGAGAGGTCAAAAAAGGGCTTATCGAACTCCTAAGAAAACGCAGTTTTCTTTCGCCCTTCCCGTAGATGCGCTTTCGTTGGAGACTCACGTTAATACAACTTCATCAAACTTCACACCAACTTTGTCACAAATGAGTATCTAAAGTTAAGCGACTATACCAACAAACACTGTGATATTCCCTAATGCTAGATGGGAATGGTTAGTGTTGTATAAATTACAGTTACCAAAACTGAAACGCTTATCAAATCCCAAGCTGCTCAGGACTATTCTGGGTAAATAGTCAAATGTGACAGAAAAAATTTAGTGTGAGGATTTAGCCATGTCTTACCCGATTCCATCCAAAATGTGGCAGCGAGTCAGTATTGTAATATTGTTTTTATTGATACCCTCAATAGGAATTGCCGTTTTACGCCAGTCTGCTACGGTTGCTGTTCCAGCCAATCAAAATCCTGCCAGTTCTACTCCAAAAACTTCCATTCTCCCCAATCACCCTGACTACCAAGCACTCCAGACATTGGTAAAACAGTATAGTTGTGTCGTTACCGTCCAAAATTTTGGCACTCTTCCTGTAACCCGAACTGAATTTGCTACAGTCTTGAATGCCTGTGTGAATCGGAGCAATGAGCTAATAGCGACCGATCCCAAGATAGTTACCCCAGTAGATATGAAAATTCTGCAACGCTTGCAGTCAGAATTTGCACCAGAGTTAGCAACCCTAAAAAGTCCAATAGAGGAATTGGAAGCTCCTAGTCCCATCACTCCAAATCAGCCTACCAGAGAACGGACTCAAACTGAGTCTGACCAAAAGACTCAACCCTTACCCACAGCCCTACCCCTTAGTATTCCGTCTGGCTCATCAGTGCAGGATCGAGTTGCTAACCGTACGAATATGCCTAAACTCCAAACTCGTGACAGTATTGGAAGGGTTGCCCCGGAACCTCAAATAGGTAGCAGATTCAATACAGAAAACTATAACCGGATTGAGGATAATCCCTTTCATCGCGTTGGTAACGATCCCCTTTCCACCTTTTCCATTGATGTAGATACAGCATCTTACAGCAACGTGCGACGGTTTATTACTCAAGGGGAATTACCACCCAAGGATGCAGTGCGAATTGAGGAATTAATCAATTATTTTACCTACAATTATCCCCAACCAAAAGGCGATCGCCCTTTTTCCGTCATCACTGAAGTTGCTGCTGCTCCCTGGAATCCTCAACACAAGTTGGTACAGGTGGGTTTGCAAGGTAAACGCCTAGAAAGCAAAACCTTACCACCAAGCAACTTAGTATTTCTGATTGATGTCTCTGGTTCTATGGATGACCCGAATAAATTACCCTTAGTGCAACAGTCGCTCAAATTGTTGGTGAATCAACTGCGTCCTGAAGATCGGGTAAGTTTAGTAGTCTATGCGGGGAATGCTGGATTGGTGTTACCGGCTACTGCTGGTAGTCAAAAATCAACAATTCTGGCGGCGATTGACCGCTTAAAGGCTGGAGGCTCCACTGCTGGCGGTCAGGGTATTGAATTAGCTTACAAGATAGCCAAAGAAAGCTTCCTCAAGTCTGGTAATAACAGAGTCATTTTAGCTACCGATGGAGATTTTAACGTCGGGGTTTCCAGTGATGGCGACCTGACGCGATTAATTGAACAAAAGCGAAAGCAGGGAATTTTCCTAACGGTGTTGGGATTTGGCACCGGCAATTATAAGGATGGAAAAATGGAACAACTGGCTGATAAGGGTAACGGCAACTACGCTTATATTGATACCCTATTGGAAGCCAAAAAGGTTTTAGTTAACGATCTTAGGGGAACTCTATTTACTATTGCCAAAGATGTAAAAATTCAGGTGGAATTTAATCCGGCGAAAGTTCAAGCATATCGCTTGATTGGTTACGAAAATCGCTTGCTGCAAAACCAGGATTTCAATGACGACAAGAAAGATGCAGGGGATATTGGTGCTGGTCATTCTGTAACAGCGCTTTATGAAATAATTCCCACTGGCACGAAAAGCGATGTGAAACTGCCAGAGATAGATCCTTTGCGGTATCAGCGTTCTAGTGAAACTGTCTCGGATGCTGCTGGTAATGAGTTGATGCAGGTGAAACTGCGCTACAAGTCGCCCCAAGACAGCACCAGTCAACTAATTACCCAAACCATCCAAGATGATGATTTGAGAACTGACCCCTCCACAAACCTGAGATTTGCTGCTGCGGTAGCGACCTTTGGGATGGTGCTGCGTGACTCTGAGTATAAGGGAGATGCTAATTATGATTTAGTAATGAAATTGGCAACCCAAGGGAAGGGGGAAGACCAGGAGGGCTATCGGGGTGAGTTTATTCGCCTAATGGAGCAATCTAGAGGGTTGATTACAAGAAAATGATTTTAGACCATAAATGAGACGGCGAGTAGGGAGTGGTGTAGTTGAATTACTTGAAAACCGTTATAATCTCTGGGAGATATCACAATCTATATCAAAGGACATCAAAGGCGATCGCTCTCCACTGTATTAGATATAGCAAGGGACTGGGGACTGGGTGAAAAGCCTTTTTGTGTCTAAGTTTTATCGTCTGTTGATGTCCTAACCACCAAGACTTGTGCTATATCTGCAAAAAATACAGCAATTTAATTTCAGAAGAGAGCATTGCATATCTGCGAGATGTTTTGCGATCGCTGCTAATTACAAAACTTATTCCGTACTCTGCAAGACAAGAAAGAAGAAATGCTTAACTAAACTGTATTCTGCTGTGTAAGGTTTTAATTTGTTTCTATGTTCTCCCCTTTCTTCCCACTGGTATACACATCGGTGTACCGGAAACCGGGTCTGGGATAACCCGACATTCCAATCCAAACACTTCCCTTACCATCTTCTCAGTAATCACCAAATGAGGTTCGCCAACTGCAAAAATTTCACCTTCTTTCACTGCTACTAAATAATCAGCATAACGACAGGCGTGATTCAAATCGTGTAACACCATGACAATCGTTCGTTGCTGATTTTGGTTCAAATCATACAATAAATCTAAAACTTCTATTTGGTGCGCCAAATCTAAAAAAGTAGTTGGTTCATCTAACAATAAAATATCTGTATCTTGAGCTAATGCCATTGCAATCCAAGCACGTTGTCGCTGTCCACCGGAAAGAGTATCTAACTCGCGTTCTGCCAAATATTTAATTCCAGTAATTTCTAACGCTAGTTCTACTAATTTTCCATCTTCTTTTGTCCACTGCTGCAACCAATTTTGATAAGGAAACCTTCCACAAGCTACCAAATCTCGAACGGTTAATCCTTCTGGTGGAACGGGGCCTTGGGTAAGAATTCCTAATTTTTTAGCAACATCTTTTGTTGATAGCTTAAATAAATCTGTTGTATCTAAATAAATTGTGCCAACACGAGGTTTTAATAATCTTGCTAAACCCCGTAATAAAGTGGATTTTCCAGAACCATTTGCACCAACTAAAGCAGTTATTTTTCCTGGTGGTATATTTAAATCTAAATCCTTAATAATAGTTATATTATCATAACCCAAAGTCAAATTCTTTGCTGACAGTTGGTAATGTAAATTATCGCTCGATAATGACATTGACATAATTAAACTTAAGAGAATCTTTGAGAATTTTGTAAGTATGTAATATCATATCTACTTGATGACTTAATTAAACCCAAAGAACCCCACCCCACGAAATCAGCGCTTTGCTTCCCCCTTCCCGCAGGTAGATCGGGGATTAAAAGGAGCCAGCGCAGTCATGGCATGAGCAACTGGCGCGTAGGGTGCAAGTACTATGAGAATCATAACTAATTACCTTGCCAATATAGAACAATACTAATTATTACAGCAAAAACTGCACCTCCATTCACCCCCAAAATACCAAGATCGGCCAATGGATTACGAGTTACACCCTGCATAATTGCACCAGAGTAGACATTGCTGCACCCACCAATATTACCAAAAGCGATCGCGTGGGTTTGTATTTAGCATTAACATAATTAGAATTTGCTATTTGATGCGATCGCTAATTTCAGTCTGAAGAATCTGTGCTTCATCATTATTCAGTTGTTTGTCTTCTGACAACGCTGGTAAAGAAATACTAACAAGCGTTATCAAAAGAACAATCTTCAAACTGTACAGGCAGGCTTTTGATGCATAACTCATGGTTAGCGCAGTTCTCAAAAAGTTTTGCGTTCCTCCAAATGTGCTAGTACATCTTTCCGAGTTCGCCAAACAGAACGCAATTGCTTGCGAGAAAACAGTGGTAGTTGGTCAGTAATGTGGGGTGAACCGGGTTGAGTAGCGTTACCGTAGCTGATGAGAGCCATTGCTTTTACTGGTTGCGAAAACTCAATGGTTGCAACATAACTATCACCAGCAACAGCTTGAAAGCGTTCATCGCTAGCTGGAGCAAAATTGAGGACGCGGAATATTCCTAGATCCCCATCGCCACCATTGGCAGGTAAATCTAAGTTTCCGCTACGCACTCGGAAAACTTCACCCCAAGCAACATCTAGCTTTCCATAAGCTTTTTCGACTTTTGTTGCTGCTATTTGTAGCGCTTTCGCCGCACTTTCTGGGTTTTTTAAACCATCGGGTGTGGTGCGCGGCGAGTTCTCACTCCAAGGAATACTGAAGGTTTGGTTTTTATCCATTTCTTGCCACCAAAAAGAAAACAATACCGCGCCTCGACTATCAGCATCAGCATTGCGATTCCAAGCAGCTAAAATATCAGCAGCACGACGGGCTAATTCATCGCCATATTTTTGAGCTGCGGGAATTAAATCATCGAGGATGCGTTCTGCAAGTTCCATTTTGGTGGAATGTTTGTACTTAATCATTTCCGCAAAAGAAATTTTTGGATCTTCAGCCAGCATTTTTGCAGAACTTTGTGCCCGGAAAGACATCTCTCCTCGTGGAGCCATATAAGCAGGGTAATCATCTGCTTTGATGACAGCGGGGAAAGTCGTTGTCCAAGGTGGATCGTTAGCATTTTGCAACCAACCGCTAGGCGGGTCAATTACACGCGGTAAATCTTTGTATGGATGCATTTTTGTCCACAAAGTCTTAGATGTGTCGCCAGGAATTAAACCTTCCCAGTATTGAAAGTTTCCCTGTTGACGAATCGGCACCAGACCGTTAAATAAGTGCATGATATGTCCGGCTCGGTCTGCATACATGACAGTAAACATCGGTAGTTGCAAGCGTTTCAATACCTTTTGAAATTGGGTTAAGTTTTGGGAACGCGCCATATCCCACCACTGTTCCAACACACCGGGACGGTCTGTACCGACAACCCGCAGTGCCACAGCAAACCCATCTTTTTCTTGAACGATTGCACCGTGGACGGAATTTTTGACTAATAATGGTTGTTCGACTAACGAGCCATTTTTTTGCTTAACTTTTAACAAAAACTTTGATGTTGTAAAAGGACGGACTTTGCCATCAAAAAGATAACCATCATCAGCTAATTTCAACTTATATATATCCCAACCATCATGAGTATTGACGGTATGAGTCCAACCCAAATAATCGTTAAAAGCGATCGCTAAAACTGGAATTCCCACCAGCGCTGCTCCAGAAGCATTCATTCCTGGGGCAGTAATTTGGGCTTCGTACCAGACAAATAAATCCGACCAGAACAAGTGGGGATTTGCCAGCAACATCGCCTTGCCACTGGCAGAATGTTTAGGTGCGATCGCCCAACCGTTAGAACCAGCTTCCGATTGAGTATGAGTAATACCTGCTACCTGTTCTTGGTTGACGACAAAAGTAAAATTCAGCACTCTTTGCAAATGTGCCAACACATCCTCTGGTTTTACAGGTAATACTATTTTTACTTGCTCGTCAATTAAATCAGGATGGGCTTTGGCATAAGTATTTATCCCACTGGCAAAGGCATTTATATAACTACGGAAAGCTGGACTTTGTGCCTGATACCAAGAATTAGCACGATCGGATGCTCCCATCGTCAGTACCCATTTATCAGATTCTAAATACTCTTCTCCCCAGTATTCGGCTGCTTTTCCCCTAGCTTGACCATAGAGGCGCAACAGCAAGTTAGCGTGACTCTGCATTTGTGCCCAACCAAATGCAGAGAAAGCGCTTGGAGCATCTTTACCATATATATGCGGTATGCCGTAAGTATCCCATAATATCTCTGTAGTTTTGGGTGCGATCGCAAAACTGTTATTTGCCAAAACTACAACTAAAATGGCACTGAGGATAAAAGCTAAAAATCTAGAAAATTTTCTTTTTAGTATTGACCGATCGAATTGCCACAAATAAATTCCAATATTCAACATGATGGTTCGATTAAATTAATTTGACTGGAAAAATTTAGTGATTTTTGTCTGTATTTCGTAATAAACAGACATTAAATCCATACTCACTAGCAACATACATAAAGAGGCATCCCAGCACCTTTGTTTATGCCACCATAAGTTGATAAAAATTCCATACTACTAGCGTGGAAATAATGCTTTTGAAGTAGCATCAATCCCACAGATGCCGAATAGACGAGCGATTGTATATTATTAATAATGCTTAACACTAGTTCTAGAAATTCTCAAAAGCTATCTGCGAGTGATTTGCATCTAATTCTAGTGCTATTAGGAGACATTATCATAAAGCTTACACCTGAGCAAGCATTTATTAAAACTTCTGAATTTTATAAATCTGACTAATGTTGTGCGATAAATCCTTATACATAAGTCATATATAAGTCTTGTTAAGGTATTGGCATAGCAGCAACTAAGTTTTTTAAATTAAATTAAGTTTTGCCATCTATCTTTTGATATATTTTTGTGATATTTTTTTGAGTAAAAGACAATAATAGTTTTTAATTAAAAATTACTTGCTATCTTAACTAAGTTGCTTTAAAATTCTAAGAATAATTGCAAATTAGTAGCAATAGTAGCGATCGGTGTCAAACACAAGCAGCGACTCTAAATTATCGAGAGTTAGATCGATATATTAGAACGATCGCCGTTTTAGTGGAAGATGACCAAATCCCTCATAACTACTACACAGTAGTTATGAGGGATTTACAATATGTTCTTTTCCAAAAGGTAAAAAAAGGGCTGTTCTTTCTAGCTAATTGCTTTCTTTTTCTTCAGCCATATTCCTAATAAACCAGCAGTAACAACTATTCCTCCAATAGTTGATGGCTCAGACACAGGTTTTACACTTACATTATCCAAGTATAAGAATCCATATTTATCCCAAGACCCAAACTTTAACTCTGTGGATGACGCATCTGCCGTGAAATTGAACTTATATTGCGTGTATGGTTGAAAAGAAATGTCTTTTTGATCGAAAAGCTTATTTCCACCTACAAATGTCTGAAATTGATTATCAAGGTCAGGGGCCTCATCTATAGATGCTAAATAGTAACTAAGTTCGTATTGCTGACCGGGTTGTGTAGAAAGTGTCTGTGATATGTAGCTGAGGTCTATAAATCCACTAAGTGATAAACCCTGATTACCACTACCATGCTGAGGAAAATTGCTTATTTTTATCCCTGATACATCCATCGGATCGCCAGACTTAGTCCAGTCTGTAATATTCGGATTTGTGGCGTTGGGATTGTTAGGATCTACGAGAGGATCGAGTTCAAAGCTTCCGTTTTTAACAAGTTCTGCTGCTTGTGCTGCTGTATTATAAATATTAGCGATCGCAGCAGTACTAATTAAGGTAGTAGTAAAACTAAAAACAATAATTGAGAGTTTTTTAGTTAAATTCATGAAACTTGACTCCAAATAATTTTAAATGTTGACAATGAAAACAAGTTGATAGTTACATCCATGCTGGCTTTCAGTAGTGTCAATCAAAAGAGACCTCTTGCAAAAGTTACTTTTGCACTCTCGTAGGTAAAGGGTGCATGTTTGCATGTTAAAGGTTTTTTGTTATTCCTTTCCCCCTTACCCTTTACCCTTTCTCCAACAAATGCCAAGAAGTCTAATGAACACTTTCTTCTGGTTTCTAAGAGTTAGTTATAGATGTAGAGCGTAATTCATACACCAAGGCAATTTTTCTCAATAAACCCATAATGGAGTTTTTAAATCAGATGAATTTTAGTGGAATTATTGACACTATTGAGCCAGACATTACTTAGGCTTCTACTTGTGGTTTATCGATCTCCATAGTTTTTTCCTTGATGTTTAGGTATAGCTTTGACACTCACATCATCCAAATATAAAAACGCATACTTGGCTTGGGAGCCAAATTTTATTTCGGTTGATCTTCCTTTTGCTCTAAAATTTAACGTATATTGTGTGTAGGATTGGTAAGGAGTATCTTTTTGAACATAAACCTTTTTATCACCTACAAAAACCTGAAATTTGTTATTCAGATCGGGTGCTTCTTCTGTCGATCCAAGATAGTAAGTAAGTTTGTAGCGTTGCCCAGGAAATGTAGGGATAGTCTGCGATATGTAGCTAATGGCTGAAAATCCACCAAGAGATAATCCTTGCTTACCAGTATTAGGAAAATTGTCAATTTTAGTACCTGATGTATCTATTGGATTACCAGATTTAACCCATCCTGTAACATTAGGATTTGTAGTTTCGGGATTATTAGGATCTATCAGAGAGTCGTATTCAAATCCCCCATTGATAATCAGTTCTTGTCTTTCAGCTTGTGCTGCTGACTTATAAGTATTAGTAATCACAGCAGTATGAAGGAAAGCAGTAGTCAAACTACAAACAATAATTGAGAGTTTTTTAGTGAACTTCACAAGACATAACTCCAAATAGTTCAAAATTCACGACAACGAGTACTTGATTGATTTACTTTCTGGTGATTAAGGCAGGATAAACCCGTAAGTATTTTTGAAGATATTCTGAGCTGTACTACCACTTAAGTAGTTAGAAAAACTCTGTGCCGTCGTTAAAACTTTAGTTCTGGTGAGTATACTCAGTGGATAAACAATCGAATCGCTTTCTGTTGTGAGGGCAGTTTGTACTACTCTTACCTTGTTAGAAATAGCCGCATCAGTTTTGTAAACAACACCTGCGTTGATAGTTTTATTTACACCTCCAACTAAAAGAGTTTTATTTTCAACAGCAGTTAAAACGTTACGCACATTACTAGCACGGTATAATTTAGGACTGAGAGTGCTGAAAATACCTCGGCTAGTGAGAACTTGTTTGGCATAATTTCCTGCTGGCACAACTGGAGGAGTACCTGTGTAGTCACCTATGGCAATACCAGTAATGTTGGCATTGGTCAAACCATTGAAGCTAGTAATAGCAGCACTACCAACACTAACGGGAGGTGTGGTAGGGGCAATCAAAACTAGACGGTTTTTGACAACGTTTTTGCGGCTACCTGCAATCAATTTACTTGGGGTTGAATTCTGCAATACATCTATTTGGCTGTTAGCAGCAGAAATGAAAATATCAGCTGGTGCTCCTGCTTGTATTTGACTTAGTAAAGTACCAGAAGCACCAAACGTATAAACAACGTTGACGCCTGGGTTAGCATTTTGGTACTGAGTCTTAATGGCATTCAGCGCGTTTGTTAAGCTGACAGCTGCATACACGTTCAGTGTCGTTACAGAACTTGCTGGTGATAAATTAACGAACTGCAAGCCGATTACCAGCATCATGCTGCTAACTGCTGTAGCAATCCAAGCAATAAGTCTTCTTCTGTTCATGAAAGTTATAGTTTGGAGAAAATATTACCTAAAAGTCTCATTGTTCACATACCTGACTTACGCACAGGCAACAGAAATACCAACCACACAGAAGGTAGAGGATATAGATAAATGGGAATTAGAGAAGGTTTTGGCGTAAATCTTACGCATCATAAATTCTGGAAACGACAAACGGGCAATCATAATTGCTAAAAGCATTGGTATGATGGCCGTTTGTTATTTCCAAGTGGAATTAGACAAACAGCGAGTGAAATGTATTTAGTGATCAAATAATATCAGTTAAATATGCTTATTACCAACTTTTTTGGTTAGTGAATCCTGACAAAAAGCTAATGCAAGTCAATACTGCACGCTTTGTGCATTTTTAACTTGGCATTGGGTTTGGGGAAAAGGTTAAAGGGTAAAGGTTAAAGGTTTTTTCTTTCCCCTTCCCCTTTTCCCCTTAACCGACAAGTATTGTAATGCAAGTATATTTAAATTCTCTAAATAGCCCTTATCTGTAAAATTTTTATATCGTTCCTAAATATCTAAAGCTTGATTTATACCAACTAAATATTTTCAATCATCTATTTAACTAACTTTATTGGTATACGATCGCTGCTCTGACAATCTTTGGATGCGGTCTCTATCACTGTGTAAAAAAGAGCGATACCTGCGGCGGTAAACTACGCATCTAGCAGTACCCATAACTCATCCACCTGGAAAATGTACGTATAATTTGTTACTTAATATATAAATTTATATAAACTTTTATGATATCAATAACAAAAATGATTTGACATACGCCTAATGATAGATAGATTTTATTAACTCAATAGTTTAGATTTGTAACAAGTTACACAGAACTAGGTAAAACACATGGCCAACATAATTGACACTGCTACTAACAATGGTTCTTTCAACACACTAGTTGCAGCAATCCAAGCAGCTGGTCTGGTAGATACACTTCAAGGTGATGGACCATTTACCGTTTTTGCACCCACCGATGAAGCATTTAATAAGCTTCCAGCAGGTACAGTAGACGCATTACTTCAAGATATTCCCAAGCTCAAGAAAATCTTGACCTATCATGTTGTCTCAGGCAAAGTACTGGCTGCTGATGTAGTTAAACTGAAGTCAGCTAAAACAGTTGAAGGTTCAGATGTAAAAATTGACGCATCTAACGGCGTTAAGATCAATGATGCAACAGTTGCAACAGCAGATGTTGCTGCTGATAACGGTGTCATCCACGTCATTGACACAGTTTTGATTCCTGCATAACCCAACGTCAGAATAGCGAATGCTATTTTTCGGGTGACGACTACCTATAGTGATTTCTTCATGACAATCTGGTTGAATGTTTTTTAGTAAACATCAACTACCAACAAATCCATCTAGATACTGTCTAGATGGATTTATTGTTTTATGCGTGTAGAAACTTTGCAATTGCTAGTCTCTCTTAATTAAATGCAATCAAATTTTTAGTTTTGCTAAACCCAAATAACGGATACCTTCGGGGGAAATTTCAAAACGACAAGGTAAAACTTCTAAACCAAGAGCGATCGCATCCCGCAATAATTTACCATATATAGGATCTGTGCGATCACCAGGGGAGAATTCGATACAATCACCGCGATTGATAAAGTAAAGCATCACCGCACGAGTCAAAGGTAACAGCGCCATCAGTTCTCGCAAGTGTTTTTGTCCTCTTGTAGTCTCCGTGTCAGGAAATAAAGCTAATCTCCCTTCAGACAAAGTTGTATTTTTCACTTCTAAATAAATCGGGCGTTCCTTATCACTTCCCGTCAAGAAAAAATCTACTCGACTTTTTTTATCTAGCCCATAAACCACCTCGCCCTTGATTTGGCTGTAGTCGCCCAATTCTGGAAAAAGATGTTTCGCCAAAGCTAGCTTTACCACCCGATTGGGCAAAAAAGTATTTATGCCTACCCAAGTCGGCTCATTATCATGTACCTGAATTAGTTCTAGAGTGTAAGCCAATTTGCGGTTAAGATTATCGCTTTTGGAAAGCTGTACTGCACTTAGAGGTGTCGATACTCCAATCATTGGCCCTGTATTAGGACAGTGTGCTGTCACTATTTCGCCAGAAGTCAGTTGAACGTCAGCAAAAAACCGCTTGTAACGCTTGAGTAAAATACCGGGATACAAAGGCGGGTACTTATAAAGCCAATCTATCATTATGGAACCTTGTTGCTGTTTGTAAATATACGTCGATTCTTTGCCCACCGAACCCATATCTGCAAATCTTTTCAGCAGCTACTCTGCCCTGCGACAGCATTTGAGTAACTTTGTATATCATGTATTGTCAATTTTTGTAGTCAAATTGACAACATAGTAATAAAAAGTAGCATATACTAAGTATTACAAGCCTCCCATAAAAATCTGGGAGAATTTCAATGTGCAAGGAGGTAAATCCTATGCAAAAAGTGTGGACAGCAACGGAATTAGAATATGCTTTTCTGTTTACTCTCAGAAAGGTAAATTCTATCAATCTAGAAGGTTTTAAGGCATTTTTTAGTAATATGCCTATTGACCCTTATATCAAAGGCACTTATCGTTCCAGAAGATTATCTCGGTTTACAGTTTATGGAAATCAATTAATCAAATTACCTCATGGCTACCTCTTTCAAAGTAAAGAGTATAATCCATTAGTGGGTGACATAAAAAGAGAGTTTGCAGAATTAGAAGATGCACTTATAGAACTTGATATTTTTAAGAATCTTGTCTTAGCATTCAGTGATTCTTGTAAACTTCATCCTGAAGCTGAAATCGGAGTTCATCAAATTAGAACTATTTGTTCGGCAGATAATTTGGGTAATCCAGCACCTGAAGGTATCCATCAAGATGGTACTGATTTTATCGGTATATTTTCAGTAGATAGAGATAACATTCAAGGTGGAGAAACACATCTATATACTGACAAAAAACAAAAGCCCGTGTTTAGCAAAGTTCTAAATCCGGGAGAACTATTATTAGTCAACGATCGTGATTTTTTCCACTTTACCACTCCGATCAAACCACAGATTGATGCTCAAGGAAGTAGAGATGTTTTTGTGCTAACTTCTCCCAGCTTGCTTTCAGAATAATTTTAGTCAACCGTAAATATTTTACAATCTACGAGATATGGGGAATTGAATGTAGTCATTTCCCCAGCTTTTTTATTTGGAATTGGAAATAATCGTGCTGATAGTGGTTTATCTAATTTGATGGCTAAAGTTGCCATATCAATTAATAAAGCTGTAATTTTTTCTATTGTGATATCACCTGGAATCGGAACTGTATCCAGTCCACAGCCACAAACTGCTGAATATAATAATAAATTTGTAATATTATATGTTTGCTCATTAGCTCTGGTAGCTAGTCCAACATCTTCACAAACTGGAAGCATCAGTCCAGAATAACCACAGATTTTTACTGATAGATTTTTCAATACGCGAGTCAGCATCCCAGAAATTGCCAGAGTTCCCGAATGCCCAAACTTGCCATTAATCAATTTTTCATAAGCAAAAGCAATACTATTTTCTTTATCTAAAGATGGAGCTATAGATGTATCAATTCCTCTATATATAACGGCAAATTTATCGGAGATTTTTTCAGCAATAACTGCGATTTTATTTAATTCTAATTCTAAAAGTAATTGCAGGTTTTGCTCTGCTGTAGTCATATTGTTGGCTTGTGAAAATGCTTGCATTACCAAATCGCCTAACTCTAAACCTAGAGCAAAAGATGTATTGCCTGTATGATATGCCGTAGGAAAAAATGGGATATCTGGCTGGCAGTTTGCCCATGCACAAAAATGAAAATTACCATAGCCATTTTCACTTTCTTGGGAAATACGTTTAATAACTTTGGCAGATTCCTTAGCATTCTCAAAAATTATACCGTTTTCTCTGTCCCCAATTTTGCTAGAGCAATAAATAATTGATGTATTTTTATTGATATCTGGAATTATATCTATAGTCTCCGATTTGCTGGCATAACCAATATTGAAAAAGCTGATATTCAAACTTTGACAAAGTTGTTCGAGAGCTTGAATTTCATTAATAATTTCGATTTTAGATAAGCCTTGCAGATATTCTTCCCAGCTATTAGTAGCAATTCTAGTTGTTTGGACTTCATATCCTTGTTTTTCAAACAAAATCTGTACCTGCTGATTAAACTCAGCAGCTTGCTTAATTTTTTCCTGATATTGCAGAGATTGAATTGATATACCTGTTGTAATAGTTCTAATTTTCATTAGTATAAATAATTAGCGAGCTTTTAATTAAACTTAACTCTAGAATCTGGACGTGTACAATATTCTATTGGATAAATTCCATTTATAACAACTTAGGATAGCGTGTTGTTTTTATTTCAGAAAAAATATGAAATATACTTAAAATATGAAGATGAGTGCATAGGTTAGGCTACAAAAGAAGTCTGCTGGAATTCAATGAACTGAATCAACCAAACAAATGCCATGAATGACGAATTCTACAATAGGGGATTGGAAAAGGCTAGGCGAAAAGACTACGCGGGAGCAATTGAGGAATTTAACCATGCTTTACAACTGACACCTTACTTTAGCGAAGCTTATTTACAACGGGGTTTAGCACATTATGACTCAGGAGCAATCCTGAAAGCTGTTTCAGATTATACCGAAGCCCTGAAGCTGAATCCTGAGAGTGTGGAGGCATATTATTGTCGGGGATTGGCTAGGGTAGCGCTGAAAAATTTACCGGGGGCGCTAGATGATGTAGAACGCGCAATTCGTCTCAATCTCAATTATGCTGCTGCTTATAATCTGCGGGGAATGGTGCGGCGCAAACAGGGTTATATTCAAGATGCGATCGCTAACTTTAAAAAAGCTGCTGGGTTATATCTAGAGCAACAGGATAAAGAGAATTGTCGTCTTTGTCTAGAACGAATTAAACAGCTACAACCTAAAGAATTACCTGTCCTTGAGGAATCGCGTGCCACTAATGCGCCGATTTTATCTACCAATGATTATTTCACACAATTATTAGAAAAAGCTGAAAAGGGAGATACTCAAGAAGCAATAGCCGATTTAAACTGGGTATTAAAAGCCGATCCGCAAGATGCCCAAGCTTACTGCTGTCGTGGGGTTGTGCGTTGTAAAATGGGAAATTATCGAGAAGCGATCGCAGATTTTAATCAAGCATTACGACTAAATTTTCAAGATGCCATTGTCTATCGCAACCGAGGTAAAGCCCGTTCTCTCTTAGGAGATCATCAAGGTGCGATCGCGGATCTTAACCAAGCAGTCCAGATGCAACCCGAAGATGGCTTAGTTTATATTGCCAGAGGTAATGTCTATCGGACAACGGGTAATTATCTCGGTGCAATTCAAGATTACACCCAAGCGCTGCAAATTAATTCTGATGATGCTCAAGCTTATTACAATCGCGGCATTGCTTATACTTGCTTAGAAGAAATACAAAACGCCGTGGAAGATTACCAACGGGCGGGGAGTATCTTTTGCGAACAAGAAGACTGGGAAAATTATCAACAAGTCTTAAATAGCCTCGAAAAAATCCAGAAATTTAGTCCAGAGTCAAAAAAGCAAAAATATCACCTGCTACGTCAGCGACTTTTACGAATGGTTGGAGGATATTGGGAAATTGCCGAACGATTGATTCAGCAAAACAAAGATTATTATCCTGGGATGTCAGACGAGTGGTATTTGCAAAAAGTGATTGATGATTTAGAACGCGATCGCAATAGATAAAATAAGCTAATCAGCATTCAAGTTGCATAATCAGGGCGGACAAGATGTCCACCCCACAAGATACTGAGAAAATTTTAATATACAAAATAGATGTGCTTTAGCTTATAAATGCCACAACAAACGTAAAATCACCCGTACATTATTTATACGGGTGAAAATGCGATCGCTTGTTATTTTCCAATGAAACTAAATGCAGTTTATATTTAGTACCGTCTCAAAGTTTAGTTAGAAGTGCGACTTTGACGGCGACGGCGCAATCCAAACATACTAACTGCTCCCACCGCAAACATTGATAGAGTAACAGATGGTTCAGGAACGGTAGCACCAATTAACGCTTTAACATTTGCCTCGCCGATATCAAGAACGACGACAACATCATTAAAGTCGCGATCGGAACCTTCGTTCCACTTACCTGTTGCAGAATCTACCCCTGAAGCGTATAAATTTCCGTATAAATCCTCAAATGCCAGGAGGATGTAGTTGTTGTAAGCATAAGCAACTGCGTGCTGTAGTCCGTCAGCGTTAGAGGCAGTGTCAGTACCAAAGATATTGGCAGAGTTGCCACGATTCAAACCATCAGCTCTCAACCATAAATCTAGTTGAGTACCTGCGGTAACATTACCAACTTTGACCCCATCACCTAGTTTTAGTGCGTTACCGCCCCAGCCGCCAACACATCCATCTCCTTCACAAGAAATATCATTAAAAAGTAGCCCAGATTTGTTAGTAGTTCCTGTAGCTTCAAAGGCTAACTGGTTTCTATAACCTGCGCCCTCATTAATAAAGTAAACAGAAACATCGTGGTCGTATTTTAAATTTAATTTACTGGGGTCTAATTTAAATTGTCCGCTGTTTGGAAGAGCAACACTTTCTGCTTGGACAAATTGCTGAAAAGGAGTGTCGTTAAAACCAGTTTGAGACTTATTGTATACAGTTGGTTGAGTCCATGAACTATTCCAATTAAAATCAGCAGCAGATGCAATTTCTACTTTGGAAATTAATCCGGTTAATGTAGCTGTAGCGGCAATCAAAGCAGTGAATAAATTAAGTTTCATATTATGAGCCATTAAGTAGGAAAGACAATTTAGATAATGCTTTTTGAGCAGCTATCTCTCTTCAGTTGTCTCTTACTTCTAACAGCTAGACTTCAGCAACGTCAATCTGTCTATTTACTTTTGCTAGTATATTTAAATAGCGCTTTATCTAAAGTATTTTTACTGAAAAAATAGATTTTTTATCTAGGATGACACTGTTATCAACACTTAGTAGTTAAACTTATGCATGATTAAAATTTAATGAAGAATATATACTTTTTATGAAAATCAGATATGCAATTTCTATAGTGAAAAGCTAAAAGCTTAATCTATAGGCATTTTCATTTAAATGAGGTAGATAAGTAATGGTGTTCCGTCATCCGTATCAACGAAGCTAAGGCTTAGTTAATACGCTGCTATAAAAATAGAGATGATCTCCGTACTTACGTTGGGAAACGTAGTAATCTATCAAATCAATGAAACCTGGGTAAATAAGTTTGGTCTTTGTTTTAAGCGCTAAAGTGTTTACTACGTACTACGCTTTAGTTGACTTGATTAACTAGTAGTCTGTCAAAATCGACTTCGGTATCGTCAGAATCTAGAAGTTATGCCGACGATGGGAGACAATTTAAGGGGGTTTTACCTTAAAATGGCAGTCTTTGATTAGACTTGATGAATATCTTTTAAGGTTAAAATAATCAAGCTTTTCCAGAGCTACATTCCCCTTTCACAGATAAAATCTATATATGAACGCTACACAAGAAAAACTAAAAGCTCTCTTAGAGCAGGCTTTAATCGCGGCTTTTGGCGCTGACTTTGCTGGAGTAGATCCAATTTTGGTTACTGCTAGCAATCCTAAATTTGGCGATTATCAGGCTAATGTGGCTTTATCCCTGAGTAAAAAGTTAGGATTGCAACCAAGAGCGATCGCAGGTGCGATCGTTGGTAAATTAGATATATCCGAAATCTGCGAACCCCCGGAAATCGCTGGCCCAGGATTTATCAATCTCAAACTGAAAACAGCATACTTAGAAGCACAATTAAACGCGATTCAAGCAGATCCCAGACTGGGAGTTCCAGCCGCGAAAACGCCGAAACGGGAAATTGTGGATTTTTCTAGTCCCAATATTGCCAAAGAAATGCACGTCGGACACTTGCGTTCGACGATTATTGGTGATTCCATCGCCCGGATTTTAGAATTTCTTGGACACGATGTACTGCGGTTAAATCATGTCGGTGATTGGGGTACGCAGTTTGGGATGTTAATCGCCTATCTGCGCGAAGTTTACCCAGACGCTCTTACCACCGCGAATGCTTTAGATATTGGTGATTTAGTCTCTTTTTATCGCAAAGCTAAACTGCGGTTTGATGCCGATGAAGCTTTTCAAGAAACAGCACGCCAAGAAGTTGTCAGATTACAAGCAGGTGCAGAAGATACACTCCATGCTTGGAAACTTTTGTGCGAACAATCACGGCGGGAGTTTCAAGTAATTTATGAGTTATTGGATATCAAGTTAACTGAACGAGGCGAATCTTTCTACAATCCCTTGCTACCAGGAGTTGTGGAAGATTTAGAAAAATCTGGGTTACTTGTAGAAAACCAAGGGGCAAAATGTGTTTTCTTGGAAGGGTTTACAAATAGAGAAGGTGAACCTTTGCCCTTAATTGTGCAGAAATCAGATGGTGGTTATAACTACGCCACAACAGATTTAGCATCTCTCCGTTACCGGATTCAGCAGGATCGAGCAAAGCGGATAATTTATGTCACAGATGCTGGACAAGGAAACCACTTTGCTCAATTTTTCCAAGTAGCACGCAAAGCCGGATGGATTCCTGATGATGTGGAATTAGTGCATGTTCCCTTTGGGTTGGTGTTAGGAGAAGATGGTAAAAGAATCCAAACTCGTTTTGGGGACAGTGTGCGTTTGCGGGATTTATTAGATGAAGCTGTTTCTCGTGCCCATGCTGACTTAAACACTAGATTACAAGAAGAAGAACGCCAAGAAAGTGAAGATTTCATTAATGAAGTTGCTAGAGTAGTTGGAATCAGCGCAGTTAAGTATGCAGACTTAAGCCAAAATCGCACCAGTAACTACATTTTTAGCTACGACAAAATGCTGGATTTTAAAGGTAACACTGCGCCCTATATGTTGTACGCTTATGCGCGGATTCAAGGGATTAGCCGCAAGGGTGATATTAACTTTAAAGAGTTGGAAAATAATGCTGTTTTGTTAGAGCATGAAACAGAATTAGCGCTGGCAAAATATTTACTTCAACTGGATGAAATTATTAGTAGTGTAGAGCAAGACTTGCTTCCCAATCGTTTATGTGAGTATTTGTACGAACTGAGTAAAAAGTTTAATCAGTTTTACGATCGCAATCAGGGAGTTCAGGTGTTAGAGGCACAGGAACCGCAGCGCACATCCCGTTTAGTTTTATGTGATTTGACTGCTAGAACTCTGAAGCTGGGATTATCTTTGTTGGGAATTCAGGTATTGGAGAGGATGTAATATTTTTTTTAACGCAAAGTTACGCTGAGGTAGCGCAAAGGTACGCAGAGTAAAAGTTAAGTTAAAGCTTCTTTGTGTACTTTGCGGTTTTTTAATTAGAATTGCTGGACTGGAGGCGATCGCTTATGGTACGGACACCATCTAAAAACATAACTTTGGCAGAGTTTCTAATGTTACCAGAAACGAAGCCCGCTAATGAATACATCGATGGCCAAATTATTCAAAAACCAATGGCACAGGGAGAACATAGCACTATTCAAGGTGAATTGATTATTTTTATTAATGCTATATTGAAACCCCAAAAAGTTGCACGAGCACATCCAGAACTGCGGTGTACTTTTGGTGGCAGATCAATTGTCCCGGATGTAGCGGTATTTACCTGGGAGAGAATACCTCGCAAAGAAAATGGCAGGGTAGCAAATTTATTTTCAGCCGCTCCCGATTGGACTATCGAGATTCTATCACCTGACCAAAGACAAACGAAAGTCACAAAAAATATCTTGCATTGCCTGAATTTTGAAACACAAATGGGTTGGCTGATCGATCCAGAAGAACAAACGGTATTTGTCTACATCCGCAATCAACAACCACTTATGTTGGATGAACTAGAAGCTTTACTTCCTGTGCCAGATTTTGCAAGTGAGTTGAGGCTAACGGTGGGAGATTTATTTGGTTGGCTGGTGGAGTAAACCCAATCATGTCAAACCTTGACAGCCTGAGTAAGGAAATACAGCAAATACAACAGGTTTTATGGATAGGAATCGGTTGTAAACGGGGAACATCATGGGAGTTGATCGATCTGGCAATTGAGCAAGTCTTTCGAGAAAATCAACTTTTTCCAGGTGCGATCGCAGGTATTGCTACCATTGATACTAAAGCCTCAGAAGTTGGCTTAGTCAAACTTTGTCGCCTCCGCAATTTGCCCCTAAAAACCTTTTCTGCGGAAATACTTCGCTCTGTCTGTGTCCCCAACCCTGCCACAATTATCGACGATAAAGTAGGTACACCTAGCGTAGCAGAGGCAGCTGCTATTCTTGCAGCTTCTCAACTCACATCTTTGACTGTTTTCCCCTTTACAAACATAGAAGAATTGCGAGTGAAGTTTTTAGTTCCTAAACAAATTTTCCAAATGCAAGGGCAACCAGGAGCGGTAACTCTTGCTGTTGCCCAAGCTTTAAATATTATTAGTATTATAGCAACCGCCAAGGCGGTTAAGCCGCTGTGTGAAGCACAGCTTCCATCGCATCTCTCAGACAGCCAAATTGAATTATTTGCTTACGAATTCGGCTTTTTAACCATGACCAACATCGCTCAATTTTGTTAAGCTCGGG
>NZ_JAVRBQ020000167.1:0-51918 GCF_034531215.2 Nostoc sp. ChiSLP03a | reverse complement strand
GAATTGCGCCAACGGATTAAACATGAGTTAGCTCAAATGTCTTCCGAGTTAATCTCCTGTTTGACCTGTTATGATTTTATCCTTGAAGCTCTGTTCCATGAAGCTTTATTCTATGCATCTTCATAGAGAATTGGTATAAGTCAATTGGTCATTTGTCCTTGGTTTTGTCTTACGAATGATTTAGGATTGCTATATTAGCAAGGATTTTGGCCAACGCATAATTAATTAAAACTACACCGTCAGCTTTTATCCCTGCTTATTTTCTCCCGATATCTAACTGTACTTGCAATCCATCATTGTCACTACCTGACTGAGCCGGTGTTAAGAAAACTGAAGTGTCTGGCTGTGATAATGATTCGTTAAAGCGAATTTGGGCTGGAGTTTTATTTTCTCTTCTATTATTGTTGGAAAGGCTTGCTGGATTAGTTTGCTCAAAAAAACTTCTAAAGTCATCTTGGGCTGTTTTTTGATCGATTCCAAGTAGAGAATCACCACTTAATCGATATTGTCCGGGATTTGAGTTTGATGCTGGTGATTGAGCGTAGGCTTGGCTTCCTAAGCTTACAAAGGCTGCCGTAATCCCCAAAAAAGCAATAATTTTGGCGTTCATTTGCTCGCTCCAAATTATTTTTAATATTGCTCGTTTATTATTCTCTGGGAAAAGTATTTTGATTAACTCTATTGTTAGGTTCAACTAGAATAATTTTATTGCGTATATACTTAGGGTGTCAATGATTTTTGCTATTTTAGGGATTAATAAGTTATAGCTTTGATATCTCTTGAGAAGTTCGATTATCTAGTTAAGTTTCTGAGCGATCGCAGTTAAGTTAGTTGAGATATGCCAGGATTAAACCAGGGATGCCAACAGATACAAGCACATTCCCTTTTTTAGTCGTTTACTTTTGTTATCAGTGTTACAGAATAGCGATCGCACTGGTCATACTGATTAAGTTTTTGCACTATTTTTCTTAAACTAGCGCAGTATTAATTGAACAGCGATCGCAGTTAAGTTCGTTGAGATATGCCACGTTGTAGACATTGCTATTCTGACTACCAGCAATACCAATCTAGATATTCTGTATGCCTTTAAGTATCCAGGGTGTATAGTAAATTCAGCGTAATTAAACGGAATCGCAACGAATTAGTTTATTTTGCTATGCCAAATGAGCTTTTACAAATTTTAGTAGCTGCATTTATCGGTGCTGCTTCTGGGTATCTGATTAATCAATTACCCCCACTCAGAACCTTTCGGGGTAGCTGGTTCTTGGTTACTGCTGTAGTGATTGAACTTGCTCTCTTGTCAGCAATTTGGGCATGGTTGTCTGGAGAAGTTGCGAAAACATCAAATGTCAGAGGCTTGGTTCAAATGATTGGTGCTGCCTTATTGGGAGCCTTTTTAGTGAATATTCTTCAACTCATCTTCGGTAACGCTTGGAGTAGACAGTCTCCACAACCAACTTCCCCTCAGCCAGGAACAAATCCGGGAACTGTTGTCAGAGGGACAACCATGAAAGGGAAGGGAAATAAAGCAAGAGTTACTAAAGGAGACGTTTGGGTAGAAGATACTCAGATAAACGGTGAAAACCAAGAGTTTTCTGTGACAGACGATGCTAATCCTCCGGCTTCTCCTCAGCAAAATAATCCTCCGAATCCATGATTATTGCCAATCGCACACAGGAACTTCTACTTTTTAATCGGATGGTGGAGGGAAGCGTTGCCAAACGTATACTTTTAATTAAAGCCGAATCTGGTTTTGGCAAAACTTGGTTACTAACAAGGTTTAAGCACACATTACCTGAAGAAAATGTATTGTGTGTGGACATAGATATCAAATCGGCAGAGCGAGGGATTGCCTACATTTTTGACTGTGTGCCTGACTATTTAGGAAAGAAAAGTTTTCCGAAGTTAAATGCTGCTATGGAGCAATATCTCAGTTCAGGGATAGAAGTCTCTGACACAACAATGATTGGCAAAGATAACCAATTAAGTGTGGTTTTGTCTAGTGAAGATAAGTTGGCACTCGATCTTCGCTTTGCTAAAGTACAGGAGGCATTTTTTCAGGACTTAGAGCAAATTCCTGAAAAGCTAGTATTTTTGTTTGATTCTTACCAAAAAGCTCCCACTGAATTGGCAAACTGGTTAAGTGGCAAATTTTTAAGACAAGTTGTCAAGATAAAAAAGTTGATTGTGGTAATTGCCGGACAGGAGATTCTTGAACCAACAGTTGAGTGGATGGGTTTACATGACTTTTGTCCTTTAGAAGCGATTTTGGAATTGAAAGCTTGGTGTGACTATGCCCAAAATGAAGGACTATCCCTGAATGAATTTGAAGTCAACGCGGCAATGATACTGTGTGAAGGTCAACCTGCGAAAACTATGACAGCCTTAAGGACGCTACACGCGGCGGCGAGGAAAAGGCTGTGAATAATTTATTTTTAGAGAAGCTGGCAAAAGCAGAAACAGATGAGGAACGCTCTTGGATTGTCACGGAGAGTTTTCTCTTAACGCTTTCGCCTGAGTTAACTGCGGCTGTATGGGCGGTAGTAGTGCCACACTGGTTTAATGCAGAGATTTTGGCAGCACTGCGCCCAGAATTGCAAACCCAATCATCTCAGCTTTATACAGAATTGCAAGCTTTACCTTTTGTGGAAGAGTTTCCTGATAGAGGGCATAATGTTCATGATTTGACGCGAAATCTGATGTTAAAACATCTGCGTCTTGAACGTCGGGATGAGTTTATCACGTTGTCGCAACGAGCAGCCGAGTATTTTGGCAGTATCAATCCTGAGCCAGAAACTCAAATTGAATGGCTGTATCACTTGGTTGTAGTTGACCGGGAGTGGGAAGGCGGTGAGCTTTGGGATTTAGCCCAAAAGTGGAACAATAATTTTCGTGTTGCCGAACTAGAATCGCTGATTACAACATTATTAGAACAGATTGCAGCAGAGCAAGTGGATAACACTTTAGTTATTGCAGAAGTTTATTATTGGGGAGGTAAAGCGAAGTTTCAAGTTTATAGAGCAAAAGAAGCCTTAGAGCGCTACGAAGCAGCATTGGCATTCTACTGCGACATTGGCGATCGCTTGGGTGAAGCTAATACATTAATAGCAATCGGCGATGTCTTCCAGTTCCTAGACCGACGCACCGAAGCCTTAGAGCGCTACGAAACAGCATTGGCATTATACCGCGACATTAGTGATCGCTTGGGTGAAGCTAATACATTAAGAGCAATCGGCGATGTCTTCCAGTTCCTAGACCGACGCACCGAAGCTTTAGAGCGCTACGAAGCAGCATTGGCATTATACCGTGACACAGGTTTTTGCTTGGGTGAAGCTAATACATTAATAGTAATCGGCAATGTCTTGCAGTTCCTCAAACGCAGCACCGAAGCCTTAGAGCGCTACGAAGTAGCATTAGCATTATACCGCGACATTGGCGATCGCTTGGGTGAAGCTACTACTTTAAGAGCAATCGGCGATGTCTTCCAGTTCCTAGACCGACGCACCGAAGCCTTAGAGAGCTACGAAGCAGCATTGGCATTCTACCGCGACATTGGCGATCGCTTGGGTGAAGCTACTACTTTAAGAGCAATCGGCGATGTCTTCCAGTTCCTCAAACGCAGCACCAAAGCCTTAGAGAGCTACGAAGCAGCATTAGCATTATACCGGAACATAGGTTCTCGCTTGGGTGAAGCTAATACTTTAAGAGCAATCGGCAATGTCTTCCAGTTCCTAGACCGACGCACCGAAGCCTTAGAGCGCTACGAAGCAGCATTGGCATTATACCGGAACATAGGTTCTCGCTTGGGTGAAGCTAATACTTTAAGAGCAATCGGCAATGTCTTCCAGTTCCTTAAACGCAGCACCGAAGCCTTAGAGCGCTACGAAGCAGCATTGGCATTCTACCGCGACATTGGCGATCGCTTGGGTGAAGCTAATACTTTAGTAGAAATCGGCATCTTGCAAGAAAATTTAACTTTAGGTTTAGAGTATTGTCAAGCAGCGTTAGAACTGTATACCCAAATTGGTGACAAGTATAGCAAAAGCCGTAATTTGATTTACTTCACATCTGAAATTCTCTTAAAACTGGGACGGCAAAAAGAGGCTGTAGATGCGCTCAATCGCGCTATTGAACTTGCTAGAGAGATTCCCTATCAAATCTTTGTAGAAGATGCCACAGCCAAACTCCAAGAAATCCAAGAAAATCACGATTTTCATTGACAAAATCATGAATTTCATTGACAAAATCACGAGTTTCATTAATAAAATCACGAGTTTCATTCACAAAATCACGAGTTTCATTAACAAACTCATGATTTTTGCGTCAAATACTGAACTAACTGTTGTATTAAACACTAGTTTTTGAGGATTTTACTGAACTGAGATCCAGCTTTAGTGAGGCAAACTAGCTATAAAGCAGATAAAAAGGATATATTTATGTCGCGTCAAAAACGTACATACCGCGTTCTAGAAAAAGCTGAATTAAGAACGGCGGGACTTAAAGCCATCGATCCGACTATGGATTTTGGCGATGGACGCAACTTGGAAAATATGACACAACTAATTGAGCAATATCGTACCAAGATAGATGCTTATAATACTGCTTTAGCCACGATCGACTCTTCTAAAACTGAGATGGACGAGTTGGACAAAAATTTAAGCAATCTAACTGAGAAAATGCTCATTGGAGTTGCTTTTAAATACGGTAAAGATAGCCGTGAATATGAGATGGCGGGTGGTGTTCGCAAAAGCGATCGCATCCGTAAAAGCACAGCAACACGCTTGAAAACGACTTCAGAGGAAGCAAATACTAAGAGTGCTACAACTGTATAGAAGCGCCTCAGACTTAAGTCTGCACTATTGAAATAAAACCTGTTTTTAACAGCTTTTTAGGCACGAACAGGAGTTATGCAAAGTAGAATAAGAACTGCTAATCGCTGTCATGCTTGAATGTTGCATTGTTTTGTTGTCTAGAAAAGCAAAGAAAGCAAAACTTCAGTGATTTTTATGCTGTGCATTTTACTTTAGTCATCAGAAACTTTACGTAAGTCTATTGATGTAACTATAAGCAAACTCGGTAAAATTCGTGAGGTTTAACAGATAGACATTAACTAAGATTAGCTTTAAATAGCAGTCAATATCTGTTAAACCAAACAAATTTGTTGTAATAACTGCTTAATTGTTGGTAAACAACTATTGTTCAATATAACTTTATCTACTGATGAGTAACTTAAATAACGAAAGACTAAAACTTAAATTCGATCGGTTGCGTTTAATTCCCTATCTAGCAATTGGTTCTCTGATTTTTTATTTTACTTCCAACCTAGATTTAAACTACATAGTTAAAGGATATTTAGTTTTAATGGAATCTCAGCTATGTATAATCGCTATTTATTTGTTGACGGACAAATTCACTAATAAACCAGATAAATAATCAAAGAAGGTCAAAAAATTTGATTGTATTATATAGGACTCATATTTGATTTTTGAAAAAACTCAGTACACTTTTCTTTTATTCCTTCTTCCCAGTCCCCAGTCCCTAGTCCCCAGTCCCCGGTTTTCACGAGTAATTCTCCGAATCAAATCGGATTACTATATGCCAACAGATATTTATTAGAGTTAATTAAGGAAGTAAATGTTATGAAGACTAAATCTACAGCAATTATACTTTGCTTTTTTGGCGGCTGGCTGGGAATTCACAAATTCTATTTAGGAGAAAATGTAGCAGGTATTTTGTACTTATTGTTTTTTTGGACTTGTATTCCATCTTTAATAGCCTTCGTTGAATTCTTCGTCCTAGTTTTGATGTCAGATACCGAATTCAATACAAAATATAATCAAGTTATCGCAAGCACAGGTGGAGCAGTCTCTGCAAAAGATGCAACCAGTGCCTTAGCTGATTTAAAAAATCTCTTTGATTCTGGGATAATTACCGCAGAAGAGTATGAAGAAAAACGCCAAAAGCTTCTGAAATCTTTGTAAATTAAAATTATTAGTCGATTTATGATGTCACAATCTAAATCTTGGTTTCAACAAACTCCTGCTTGGGTGTGGTTATCATTAATTCCGACATTAGGGGGATTTGCGATTGTCTATGCAGGTTATAAATCCAAGACTAAAACTTGGGTTGTTCTAGGGATTAGCATCTCTATATTAGCTTTAGCTTTATCGGCTAATAGTTTAGCATTTGCGCCCTGGATAGCTCAAATTAGTATTGCCTTCTATCTCAAGAAATTTTATTTAATCAAAACTTATCCAAAGAATTTACCAATTCCCGAAGAAGAAGAGTTAGCAAAATTAGTTGCAAATACTCGTGAGAAAGTAGATATTAATGAATGCTCAAAACATGAACTCGTTAACTATTTAGGATTACCGATAGTTTATGCAAATAACATCGAATCATTGATGAATGAGGGATATGTTTTCACTCATGTAGAAGAGTTAATTGAAATAGCCGGAATTCCGGAAAAGCAAGTAGATCGAATTACACCACTGATTACTTTTAGCTACAACTACAAAAAAGAAGCTGATTGTTCTTGGAAACGATTAAACACATATTCAACCGATGAATTGATTACCTGTGGATTAGATGGTGCGATCGCAGAGCAAATTGTTGTCGAAAGGCAGCAACGAGGTGAGTATAAATCGTTGATTGATGTCAAGCAGCGCACTGGATTACCGTTTAATACTTATCGTCACATAGCTTAGAGAATGTTTGAGAAGTATTAAATATTTCGCTTGATCCCCCCTAGCCCCCCTTTTTAAGGGCTACGGTGTACACACAAGTCTTGAAATCCTACCTAACACTTGGTTTCGTCGCCTAGCTATCTTGTTGTACGATCGCTTCCAAACCTTGTCCGCAGCGAGGAGGAACGACGACGCAATCACAAAAACTACTGGATAATGCGATTACTTCGCTGCGCTCGTAATGACCATTTAAAGGGTTCATAAAGCCTGAAACCCTTGCCGCTACCACTTGTGTGTACACCGTAGCTTTTTAAGGGGGGAACCGGAATCAAAGTCCCCCTTTTTAAGGGGGATTTAGGGGGATCTACAAGTCTCAAATACAACACTAAAAAGTTTTCAGACATCCTCTAAGAGTGCAAAAAGCACAAATGCCAAGAGGTCTAATCTTCCAATTAGGCGTATAACCAGAAGTAACTTGGCTATACATTTGCAAGACCGATGCAGAAATACGTCCTGAGAGTTTTGCGATCGCCCATAGCGCTCTTGTAAAATCATTTTCAATTGTTGAGAATTCGCTCAGGAAAAAGTTTATGGCAGATAAGTCCGGTCAAGACCCCTCGGAAATCACAGTGGCAACGGTTGATGAAGAACGAAAAGGCACAACTTTCAGCGGTACGGTCATCCTTGGTATAGATCCTGAGGGTGGGGCAGTCGTTTTCTTTAGAGACTTTTTAATTGAAGATTATAAAGGCGAACTTACCGCAAATCTTGCAACAGATGGCAATATAACGAAAAGCATTGATTTAGGCGAACTCGATCGTAAAAGCCCCAATTTTAAGCTGCCAATTCCGCTGGGAACGGATACATTACCCTACAATACAGTCGTGTTGAGCGACAAAAAAAGCAAGAAAAAAATCCTGACGATCGATCTATAAAATTTGTAACTTAGCTCGTAGTTCAGCCAAATTCGATTGCCCTGCTGTATAGCTCTCAAATGGGTTCTATAAAGCTACCGTTTACACACAAGTTAGAAATAATTGACAAATCCGGGTTTTACCCCACCCTAACCCTCCCCGATGCATTGGGGAGGGAACCGGATTTTCTTGTTTCCCCCTAATGCATCGGGGGATTAATATCAAGTCCGGCTAATTAGTTTTGCTTCCCGAATCTATGCAGAAAGCCCAAAAGCCCCTCTCCTCTGCACCTGAAGCTCCTCTGCTCCCCTGCCCTCCTAATGATAAGTCTTTAACCGGACATAATATAAGGGGGGTAATAATTTGATTAAAATCACAACATACCACTTTTCAAACATCCTCTGAAACTCTCGATTCTCCCGCGTTTTTCCAAGGGAGTTTGACTGTAAATCGACTACCTTTGCCTAACTGACTTTCGGCGTGGACAGTTCCACCATGCAACTCGACAATTTTTTGCACCATTACTAATCCTAAACCCGTGCCTGAAGAACTACGATCGGGAACAGTTTCAACTTGCACAAAAGGTTGAAATAATTTAAAAAGGTCATCGGAAAGCATCCCAATCCCAGTATCTACCACGCTGATAAAAATATATTCATTGGTGGAACTTGGCTGAACTTCAATCCAGACTTCACCTCCTTCTTTAGTAAACTTAATCGCGTTAGTTAATAAGTTGATAAATACTTGGCGAATGCGGCGTTCATCGACTTGGATAAGTTCGAGTTCTTCAGGTATTTGTGCCGTCAGTCGGATATTTTTCTGGAAGGCTAAATGTTTAACAAAACTCAAGCAGAAGTCACATATTTCCTGAATCGAAGTAGCAGCTAGTTGCAGTTCTATTTTGCTGGATTCTGTATCGGTAAAGTCAAGGATTTGGTTAATTAATTCTAGTAAGTTTTTACCGCTAGATTCAAGCATATTTAAAGACTGACGCTGTTCTTCATTTACAGGGCCGTATACTTGCTCTTTGAGTGCTTCTGTGATTCCCATAATTGAGTTTAAAGGAGTCCTCAGATCGTGGTTAATGTTTCTTAAAAAGGTACTTCTAGCACGATTTGCGACTTCGGCGATTTCTTTAGCCTCACGTAGAGCGGATTCTGCGCGTTTGCGATCGCCTATTTCTAAAGTTAGAGTGACAATTTCCGCGATCGCTCTAACGAAGTTTTCTTCGCTCAGTTCCCATTTTCGGGGAAGATCGATCTGCTCGTAAAATACTGTTCCCACCATTTTGCCCCCAACCCAAAGAATGGTATCAATTAGGGATACAATATTATTTGGTTCGAGCAATTTATCCGATAATTCTTGTACCCGTGGATCGGTACGAGTGTCGGAGACGGTAATAGTACCAGAAGCTAATAGGGCTTTAAAGTAGATGAAATAATCTGCAAGGTTGCGTTCTAAACCTGCCGAATATTTGTGATTGCTACGTTCATAAAGACTTATGCATTGTAGCTTGGTGCGCTCGCTATTGAATAACCACACACTGACTCGTTCTACTTCTAAGGCATTGGCTGCTTTTTGGGCGATCGCTTTGAATGCTGTTTCTAAATTCCCTTCAAAAATCGCTTTGTGATTTGCCAATTCTGTAAGTACTTGATGATGCCGTTCCTGTTTTCGCTCGCTGTTAATGCGTTCTTCAACCTCGTGCTGTAATTCTTGAGTTTGCTGTTTAACTTGCAGTTCTAAATCCTCATTTTTACTAATCAGTGCAGTAAAGGTTTTGCGTAAATCCTGCGCCACCTCATTTAAAGATCCACCCAGTATCTCTAGTTCTTGAATTCCTTGTACTTGCACCACTGAGTTTTCGTTGTTGGTAAAATCAGTTAAATCTTTTGTCGCCTTGCTGAAGTGCAAAATGGGCACACTAACCCATCTAGCAGTGACAATTCCTAATATAATAGCTAGTACCAACGCTCCTAAACAAAGAAAAATTGTAGTTTGAATGTTGCGATTAATTTGTCCCATAAAGTCTGCTTCGGGGACAGCCACTATTATCAACCAATTGACATTTGGTTCGCCCTGGAATGGTCTAACTTCTAAAAAATGCCGTTTGCCGTCCAAGGAAAAATCTAGTTGCTGTAAACCTTGAATTTGGTCAAAGTTACTAAATTTAGTTGCTAAGTATTTAGCGGTTGCTTGAGTCAAAGAATTGCCGCTTTGGGAAGCTGTTAATCTAATAAGTTTACGATTTTGGAAGCGGAATGATTCTTCGTTTGTAGAACTTGCAACTAATAGCCCCGATTGCTCGATAATAAAAATTTGCCCAGACTTGCCAACTTTGATGTTTTGCAGCAAATCCCCAATTTGTGATAAGTGAGTGAGAGTGCTGTTGACTCCGAGTAATTCGCCTTGGGAATTATAAATGGGTTGAGAAGCACTAATTAAGAGTGTTGGTTCAGTGCGGGGTGTAAAAATCTGACTAAAGCCGAATTTTTTGGCGGTAACTGCTGTTTGATAATCAGGACGCGATCGCGGATCATAGTTTTTGATCACCTCTGGTAATTGAGTGCGTTGACCTTGAGAGTCAATTATGTAGGTGTAGAGGTCGTATCCAGTTGACTTATCGGCTTTTCTGAGTAAAAATTGGCGATCGTTGAACTTTTCTACCGCTAAATATTCTTGCTCATTGCTTGCAGTTATTGCCAACGCATCTGGAAAAATCTTTAACTGCTCTATTAAATATGACTCCCAGTTTGCCAGATTTTCTATCTTCAGCAACCCCATGTTAATCGCATTTTGATTACTGCTTAGTACCTGACGCCCAGTTGCTAAGTAAGTTTGTAAATTCTGCTCGACTAGATTGCCAACTTCATGACGTAATTCGTTAACTACCTGATTGACTGCCTTTTGCCCGTTTCCGATTGATAAGTATGCAGTCAATCCCACAGCTAGCAAGATTTGCAGCACAAACAACGCTACCAAGATGCCACTTAGAGGTACGCCTTTAAACAGGGAAAAAACACTACCTTGCCCAGTATTTTTGTTCATCTGCCCACTCCCCCTTCCTGTCCTATAGTACTGAGTACAACACCTCTAGTCTGCTGTCCTGTGGGCTTATGCATAGTTTGTACTCGGTCGGGTCAAGTGCCAATATACCACTTCTAGTAAAAGAACAAAACGTTACTTAACTGCACCTGTAGATTTTATAGCAAGGGACTGGGGACTGGGGACTGGGGACTGGGGACTGGGTGAAAAGCCTTTTTGTGTCTAAGTTTTATCGTCTGTTGATGTCCTAACCATCTTGACTGTTGCTATACCAGCCAAAATATGACTAACGTTCATCACAAAGACAAAGACGCGATAAATCGCCGTCTCTACAATAATTAATCCTTTGTAGAGACGGCGATTCATCGCGTCTGGCCTTAACGATTCATCGCGTCTGGCGTTAATTGTAAATATCAAACAAATTGATGAAAAACTGAATCAATTCGTAACTAGTTGAGATTTATGAGTTATAACTGGCATTTTTAAATAAATCTAACTATAGACAGATGAAAATTGAAACGCTACTGTTATCAGAAGCGTATTTTTTGGCGTTCAGATTATCTTTAATCTCGGCGCTCAAGATTGCTCCTAATTTTACCGCATTCTACCCAGCCCCAAGACATAGGTTTTATTACTCATGCTCAACGTGTCCACTTCCAATTCTCAGCAAAATCAGCAATTAATTGACAATACTGACTGGAACGTTATTGAAACGGAGTTTAATCCGACGCAGTTACATCACAAAGAAACTGTTTTCACTCTTGGTAATGGGTTGTTAGGAGTGCGGGGTACATTTGAAGAAGGATATCCACAGGATTTTCCAGGCGTACTCATCCACGGTGTTTATGATGATGTGACAATTACTCATACCGAATTGGTAAACTGTCCCAACTGGCTGCCATTGGTGGTGAAAGTAGCAGGCGAACGTTTTAGTATGGACAGTGGTGAGATTCTCAACTATGAACGTCGGCTCGATTTACGCTTAGGTTTAGTTAGCCGTGATGTGCGGTGGCGTAGTCCTAATGGTCATACCTTAGATTTTCACTTCGAGCGTTTCATTAGTTTAGCAGACCAGTACGTTTTGGCGATTCGCGCTCAAATTACATCGGTAGACTTTGAGGGTGAAATTACCGTTGAAGCCGGATTTGCCAGCGAACCACATACCCAAGGCGTCAAACATTGGCGAACCTTAAACCAAGGTGGCATAGATCGAATTATCTGGTTAAACAGTACAACTCTCCACTCAAATATTCAACTTGGGATGGCAGCTAAGTTAGTGGTAGATGGTGATGAGACTGCACCCGTGAGCGTCGAAAACGCTTCTAGTTCTCCCACTTTGACAACCACCTTAGAGTTATATCCCGGAAAAACAGTGACAGTAGAAAAAATTGTCACCCTGTTTACTTCACGAGAAACAGAAATCCCCATTGCCACCGCCTTACAAAGACTCGCTGATGAACCGAGATATACTACCCTATTGGCAGCTCACATTACTGCATGGGAGCAAGTGTGGCAAGACAGTGACATTATAATAGAAGGCGATCGCTTGGCTCAATTGAGCGTCCGTTACAATCTCTTTCAATTACTAGCTGTAACACCGCGTCACGACAGTCAAGTAAGCATTCCTGCCAAAGCTCTCTCTGGTTTTGCTTATAGCGGACATATCTTTTGGGATACAGAAATATTCATCCTACCTTTCCTCACCTTAACTCAACCAGCCCTAGCGCGTAACTTGCTCACCTACCGTTACCACACCCTACCAGGAGCCAGACGCAAAGCTCAAGAAGCCGGTTATCAAGGAGCGATGTATGCTTGGGAAAGTGCCACTACTGGCGATGAAGTCACTCCGCGTTGGGTTCCGGCTCCCGATGGTGAATTAATCCGTATCTGGTGCGGTGACATTGAAGTGCATATCACCGCAGATATCGCTTATGCAATTTTACACTACTGGCAGACTACCAACGATGATGACTGGATGCGCGATTATGGCGCGGAAATTATTCTTGATACGGCTGTTTTCTGGGAAAGTCGAGTGCAGTGGAACCAAGAGCGCCACAGCTATGACATCCTAGATGTAATTGGCCCCGATGAATATCACGATCGCATCGATAATAATGCCTTCACCAATCTTATGGTACAGTGGCATTTGCAGTCAGCTTTGGCACTGTGGGATTGGCTCAAACAAGCTTATCCTGAAACCTCGACAGAACTAGTGCAAAAACTCAACTTAACCACAGAGCGTCTGCACCATTGGGCGGAAATCCAAGAGCGTTTATTTGTCAATGAAGATGCTCAAACAGGTTTAATTGAGCAATTTGAAGGCTTTTTCCAGCTAGAAGACCTTAACCTCGCTGATTACGAACCGCGCAGCAAATCTCTGCAAAATTTGTTAGGAGTTGAAGCTACAAATCAAAAGCAGATTCTCAAGCAGCCAGATGTGTTGATGCTCTTATATTTATTGCGCGAACGTTATGACTATCAAACTCTCGCCACCAACTGGGACTATTACACCCAACGCACCGACCACAGTTTTGGTTCTTCACTAGGCCCAGCCATTAACGCTATCTTAGCTTGCGACCTCAATCAACCAACTGAAGCTTATACACACTTTCTGCGATCGGCCTTGGTAGACTTAGAGGATGTGAGACTCAACGCCGCCGAAGGAATTCACGCCGCTAGTGCTGGAGGAGTATGGCAAGCAGTAGTTTTTGGGTTTGGCGGCATTCGCATGACTCAATTTGGCCCCGTTGCCTGTCCCAATCTACCACCCAACTGGACGCGTTTGAAGTTTCGCCTGCAATGGCGTAACGAGTGGTATGACTTTGACTTACAAGCCGAAACAGAAGTCAAAGTTCCCGCCTTGGCAGATACACGCTCGAAAATTATCTAATAGACTTCTTGGCATTTGTAGGGAAAAGGGTAAGGGGGAAAGGGGAAAGGAACAATAAAAAACCTTTTCCCTTTAACCTTTCCCCTTTTCCCAGAAGAGTGCAAAAATTATTTTTGCAAGAGACTCCATGAGTGGAACTCACAAGGAACAATAAAAATATCTCTTCCCCAGTCCCCAGTCCCCAGTCCCCAGTCCCCAGTCCCCAGTCCCCAGTCCCCAGTCCCCAGTCCCTATTTTTAAGGCAGGTCTAATAAATACTGCTGTTGTAAAGTGAATTTTATCTGATGTATAGATGTATTAACATCTAAGTATTATTCCTTACAGAAAGTTTTTATTCAGAAGATTTCCGAGATGGGAACTCTAGCTAATAAGCTTAATTACAGTATCCCATTGAACACTGCTAATCATGTCCCATTCTGCTCATTCCACATTGGGCCAATCTTCTTCCCCTCGCTTAACTAGAAGCTTGAGTGCTGTTGAAAGTTGGGGCTTTGGTTTGACAGCTCATATTTCTTGGACAGCATTGGTTCCAGCGATTCATGCTGCTTTAGGTTCCCAAGCTATTTTTGTCTGGATACCTGCGGTAATTTTTGGAATGCTGCTCAACTATCAGGTAAAACGCTTGGGTATGCATTTCATCAATGTAGCTGGAGGAACACCTAACTATGCTACCAAGCTACTGCAAAACTACCCAGGACTTGCTCGCTATGCAGCAATTGGATACCTCCTCAACTGGGTTTCTTACCTGTCAGTGAATACAATCGTACTCAGAGATTTAATTAAAGTAAATTTAGAGGCGTTGGGTATTGCCTGTCCAGACATATTTCTGGATATTAGCTTTACACTTTTACCCTTTATCGTGGCTTTTAGTGGGACTCGCGCCCTGAGTATTTTACATTTGTTTTTTGTCATTCCAGCCTTTGGACTGCTAATGACCTTCTGCGTTCAAGGTCTTGGCTGGTTGGCGTTTTCTCCCGTTAGTCCGGGGTTTTTTCCTAGCAGTTGGTCATCTTTGAGCTTTGTAGATTGGGCAAAGTGGTTCTTTTTCGTCACTTATGCAACCTACAGTTGTGAAACGGCTTCTTCCTTTGTCGCCGATAGCCGCCACCCCACCCAAACGCTACGGTTTCTAAACGTTGCCGCCTGGATGATGCCACCCATCTTTTTGGGAGGGTCTTGGGTAGTGATGCGGTTGGCAACAAATCCCAACTTAAAAGATAATGCTTTTCTGAATCTGGTGGCGGCTTCCCAGCCCTTTTGGGGAAAATTAGCTGGTGTAAGTATTTCTTTTTTGCTAGTAGCTGCTTGTTTACTCGGTTCGACAACGGTGGTTTCTAATTGCCCGCGAATTTTGTATCAACTGGCTTTAAATAACCACATTTCACCAGTATTTTCTGTTGTCTCCCGCCGCGGTGTGTTTGTCCCAGCATTGACATTGACACTGGTATTGTGCTTAATCTATCTGATTTGGGGAGATGTGGCGCGAATCGTCGCTGTTGGCAACATCGGTTGGTTTGTCTCCTTTATGTTACTGCATTTAGGGCTTTGGCTCCGACGCGATCGCCCGGAAGTTTTATTTCCTCGCATATCTCTGGCCATTCTACTGTTAGAAGTCGTGGTGCTGGTCGTGGGCGGATTTGCTTGGGGTTGGCTCAACTTGTTGATTGGGCTATTATTTCCTATTGGTGTCATGGGCATAGATGCAGTAATTCGCCGTGTGAACTTTCCAGCTTTCCATTTTGATTGGTGGATGCGGCGATATTGCACGCGCCCTGTAGTAATTATCAAAGATTCAGTAATTCTTCAGGTGAGTATCCTGATTTTTTTACTGTGCAGCGCCGTGGCAGTTGGCTGGTTATTTGGTGTCAAACTCAATAAAGTGGCGACTGCGGGCGGTGAGAATATATTTGTGGTGCTACTGATGAGCGTGGCATTTGTGGGAGTAGCGATCGCTTGTTGGACAAGTTTACCGCAAGTGGTAGCGATCGCAGAAGCCAGAGTTGCTGCCGAACACCTCTTTACAGTCGCCCAGGATGGTATTTTAGTCGTTGATAATCGAGGTATTATCCAGCAAGCAAACCCAGCCACCAAATCATTCTTTGGTGTCAACCCATCAGAGTTGCGGGGAAATCACCTGAACAAATGGCTACCCGCATTAGTCTACTATCCAGACCAGTGGACAAAGCGTAGCGAACAAATTCTCATCGGCAATGGGAAAAACAGAACTCTAGAAGTTTCCATCTCAGACCGACCCCATCGCGATTTTCAAGAATATGTTGTTATTCTCCACGACATTACCCAGCGCAAACAAGCAGAACAGATATTGCGATACTCAGAAGCACAATTGCGCCAAGAAGCAAAGCAGCTAGTATCTCAACTGGTGCATAGTGAAAAAATGTCCAGTTTGGGGCAGTTAGTAGCAGGTGTAGCGCACGAAATCAATAACCCAATCAATTTTATTTCTGGCAATGTCGGCTATGCCAATCAATATATCCAAGACTTATTAAGATTGCTGCAATTATACCAGAAAAACTATCCTAATCCACCAAAGGAAATTCAACAAGAAATAGAAGCGATCGACTTAGATTTTTTGATTGCAGACTTGCCCAATTTACTAACTTCGATGACAGTTGGTGCGGAACGAATCACAGAAATTGTCTTATCTCTGCGAAACTTTTCCCGATTAGATGACGCAGAGATGAAAGCTGTGAATATCCATGAAGGTCTAGATAATACGTTAATGATTTTGGAACATCGCCTCAAACCTAAATCTAACAATCTAGCAATTGAAGTGATTAAAGAGTACGGCGATCTGCCGTTAGTAGAATGTTATGCCGGACAACTGAATCAAGTATTTATGAATCTTCTGGCAAATGCGATCGATGCTTTAGAAGAGGCAGTGGAAAATGGTGAGTGGGAAGTAGGGGAAAAAGCGCTTTCTATTCCCCAGATAACCATTCAGACTCAACTCATTAGCGAAAATCAGGTAGTTATTCGCATTGCCGATAATGGTACAGGCATTCCAGAAAAGGTACAAAAACAATTATTTGAACCATTTTTTACGACTAAACCAGTTAATAAAGGTACTGGGTTAGGTTTATCTATTAGTTATCAGATTATCACTCAAAAACATCAGGGAAAATTAGAATGTATTTCTGCTCCTGGAAAGGGAACAGAATTTATAATTGTAATTCCGCTAAATCAGCAAGCTGTCTAATTGTCAACATTATTTTACATGGTTAAATTTTTAAACGAAGTAAAATGACTAACTTTGGTCGAAAGGGGAAAAAGTCGCTGCTCAAAATTAGTAATGGTGATATAACATATACTAATCGACGACTGCGAAGATTGCCACTAGAAGATCAACTAATTTTTGCATTTACTACTCTTGCTATTTACTTGGATGCAATGCTTCTATAAATAATTCAAAAATTTAATCATTTCATACAATGAATGATAAGTATATACAGTCTGGCTGTTTGTGATTTTCCACAAAACTTGTTTATAGTTGGATATCACTTCTACTGAGATTAGTAAGCTATTTTGAGTTTGATTAACTTGGAAGCCTGCACGTTTTAAAGCGCGAATAGTCCACACTACTGCAATTCCCTCACCACCTATCAAATTAATTTCTCCTTTGTGGGATGTATGGAGATGAAATTCACCAGAAGTAGCATCAAACTCTACACCTTCACTTTTGAAAGTATCAGCAAAAGCACCACTCAATACCAAATCTTCTGGTGCGCCAACGTGTAAAACTCCATTGGTTGTTAATAGCCAAACTTTGTCAGCCAACCGCAAAGCTAAATCTAAATCATGGGTAGAAAGGAAAATCGCTTGCTTAGTTTCTCGCGCTAATTGACGTAACAATTGCATAATTTCTACCCGTCGCGGTAAATCGAGAAATGCTGTTGGTTCATCAAGTAACATCACAATAGGCGACTGAGCCAAAGCACGCGCAATCATAATTTTTTGGCGCTCACCATCGCTCAATTCGCTAACTTGGCGTGGTACTAAGTGTACTGCGCCTACAGATTTTATCGCCCAATGTACAATAGCCTCATCTTCAGGTGTCAAATTTCCCCACCAGTCAGTGTAAGGATGTCGCCCCATACTCACCAAGGTATAGGCTGATAGCATTCCCACATCAACTTTTTCAGTGAGTACCAAACTCAGACGTTTGGCTAATTCTTGTGGTGCTAACTTGTAGACATCATTTCCCAAAAGTCGTACTTCACCTGCGATTGGGGGTTGCATTCCGGCAAGCGATCGCAGTAATGTAGATTTACCCACACCATTAGGGCCAAGTAAACAAACCAGTTCCCCCGCTTGCAAAGATACAGAAATATCCGATGCAACACACCGTACATTTTTACGGGATGTTTTATAGCCGATAGCCAAATTGTGAGTTGTCAGAATTGAGTTACTCATTATCAGGATAATAACTCATAGCAAATTAACCTTGTAAATACTTTGCGTACCTCAGCTTTTCAAAAAGCTGAGTTCACTTATGACGGAAAAGATTTTTGGGAATTATGCCGCATAATTACCCAAGTCACAACAGGAGTACCAATTAAAGCAGTAATTGCATTTAAAGGTAAAATCATCTGACTTACCGCAAGTTGAGAAAACAAATCAGCAATTAATGCTAAGATTGCACCCATGATGATTACACTAGGAATTAACATCCGATGGTCGGAAGTATTAAAAAGACTGCGACATAAATGAGGAATAGCCACACCTAGAAAAGCTATAGGGCCACAAAAAGCAGTAATTGCACCTGCTAATATAGACGCAATAGTAATAATAGAAAATCTAGCTTTCTGCACAGTTAACCCCAAACTACGTGCATAAGATTCACCCAGTAAAAGTGCATTCAAAGATTTTGATTGCAACACTGCTGCCAATAAACTTAAAAGTATTACTGGAATTAAAACAACTAACTGTCTCCAAGTCACGCCAGCAAAACTACCAAAAGTCCACATGATGTAACTTTGAATACGTTCCTTTGAGCTAAACTGCAATAAAATACTTACTATTGCACTCGTAGCATAGCCAAACAATAAACCTAAAATTAGCAGTGTCATTGTGTCTTGCACTCGGCGAGAAACAACTAACATCATTCCTAAAACCGATGCTGCGCCGAGGCTTGCAGCGATAACTAAACCAAAATCACTAATGATTCCCAAATCTGCTAATAAAGTTGGTGTTGTAGCACTTGCTGTTAATACAACTAACGCTACACCTAAACTTGCACCAGAACTAATACCCAATACAAAAGGCCCCGCTAAGGGATTTTTAAATAAAGTTTGCATTTGCAAGCCACTCACACCTAAAGCCGCACCTGCTAAAGTTGCAGTTAAAGCTTTAGGTAGGCGAAATTTCAGAATAATATGAGTCCATGTCACTTTTTCTGGTTCTTGTCCGAGTAAAATTTTTATTACTTCATTAATAGGGATATCAACTGAACCTAAAGCTAAGTCTAATAAAAATGAAAAAATTAAACTTATGACTAAAATTACAAAAACTAAGGTTTTTAAAACCGTAGTCTTTGGGTATAGGGAAAAAGTTTTATTTTTAGATTTCTCGCTGAACATTATTAACTAAGTTTGCGGTAAAAAAATAGTTGATGATTAGGTAATATCTCTGGATGCAGTATTTTAATTAAGTCAGATAGAACTACGTCTGGGTTACTAATACCACTTTCCCAGTAATCATTACCTCCAGTTTCATTCACGCGAGCATTGTTATTATAAAGATTACCTGTTTTCACAGCCTTAAAATCAGCATAACGATTATCTTCTGCGAATAAATCTTTTAAATTATGCCATGATTGACTAAAATTTAACCAGTAATCAGCATTAGCTGCACGTTCCAAAACGACTTCAAAAGATAAAGGTAAACTACCAGAGGATTTATCATCACTCCAGATATAATTTGCTCCGGCATCAGCTAGATATTTAGCTACGTAACTTTTGCCACCTGGCATATACCAAGTACCTTTAAAGTTGAAACCGAGAAATACTGTGGGACGGTTTTTTACAGATTTGGCTTTTTGAGCTACTTGTTCATATTTATGAGTAATTTCTTGAAATACATTTTCTGCTTTTTCTTCTTGATTAAAAAATAATGCAGTAAATTTTAGCCATTCACTTTGTCCCAAGGGTGTGTCTTCCATGTATTCAGCATTTATCCCTACTTTCAAACCCGCCTCTGTAAGTTTGGCATAGCTATCAGTTTGGGAATTGCCTGTACCAAAAGTTGTTACTAGGTCAGGATTTAATTCTAATAACTTCTCTATATTCACATTAGAATTATCACCTGTCTGTGCCACCTTTCCGGCTTGGATTCTCTTTAAAACATCAGGAGTATTTACTTGCTTACTATTACTAATGCCAATTAATTTATCAACTACTCCTAACTTGGCCAAGTGTGGTAAATGAGTAGTAGATAGAGAGACTATGGACTTTATCGGTACTGTAATTACTTGTGCTTGATTAAATCCTTGTGGTGTAGGAGTTCCACATTGAACTAAAACATATTGAAAACCTGTGTTGGCATTCTGCCAAGGATTTCTGATAGTGACGACTTTATAGTGTTTGTGATATTCTACTACCAAGCCTGTTGCATGAGTAATCTTAATTTTTTGGGGAAAGTAATCAGTATTGAGATTATAGTTTTGAACGCAGCCGTTATTTGTAGTCTGAGGAGATGTATTAATTTTTGTACTATGGCAGGCAATGATTAAAGTTGCTATTAAGAAGAATTGGCAGAAAAAAGTAATAGGTTTTGAGTAAGAGACTTTTCTCAAATTCATGGATTTCAAGTACAGAAATTTTATCTCACGCCGAGACGATTCAGACACAGATAGTAACATGAAGACAGCTAGTTTAACAAAAATAAAAGTGTTTATATCTTTGCGGGATATTTTAATAAGAATAGATTAAATAAACTCTGGTGGATATATATATTCAGATACTTTGTTTCTTTTTACTAAATGTTCATTGACAATAGTTTCAGCTACATTTGAGTTAACGCGAGTATACCAAGTCCGATCATCAGAATAAAATACCACTGGCCCTAATTGACAAACTTCTAAACAGCCAGATGTTCTTACTTCCACTTCCACACCCGCTTTTTCAACTGCTGATTTTAATGCATCAAATGTGGGTTGCCATTTCCGAGAAGGAAGACAGCGAGTAGAAGTACAAACGGAAATATAAGAATGTTTCAGAGGATTTTGAGTGAACGGTATAGGTTTGTTTCCCAATACATAAATATCTCGCAGTTCCTCATAAAGAGCTAACTTTGATAAATTCGGTTTGCCTTCTGGTAATAAATTTTCACCTTCTACATACGGATTTGGCAAGAAAATAGTCATGAGGTTTTCATCTGCACCATTCCAAAAATCGATACCCCAACTTCTAGGGATACCTTCTGCATTAAATCGTCGATAAAATGCAGCGCGACTAACTTGACGTTGTTGCCTTAATTCTAAAGGAGTCTTACAATGAGGCCCACCTAAATTAGCCTCTATACATAAGTGCAAATGCCAGCCTTCTGTGACTACTGTCAGATATCCATCATAGAGAATACAAATTTTAGGTGGAGCATTAAATTCTAATTCTAATACACCACCTTGAACAACATGCCCTACCCCAACCTGCTGCCAATTTTGCTGAAATAAGGTGTAGAGTAGTGACGATAAAACATCGGTACTATAATCAAAATATTCGTATTCAATAGACCCCCCCGTAGATAAAACCTCACTCACAACCTTATTTACTGGAGTTACCCAACAATTAAACTCAGTCATTTAATACTCTCCTCTGCGTCTGTGCGTGAGAAAAAATTACTTCTATTAAAACGTAGAATTTAACCCAACCTGAAAAACCCTCCCCCCATCAGGATAACCCGGAAATAACTGATAACGCTGGTCAAAGAGATTATCTACACTACCTGTCAGTATTAAGTTATCGCTTAAAGGCACGCGCATTTTGAAGTCAAAAGTAGTGTACCCAGGCAAAGATTCTGTATTGGTGTTGTTTATTGGATACGCACCCAAAGAATGCATTAGTATTCCAGCATATAAACCTCCAGGTGTTTCATAAGAAAGTCCTGCATTTAAACTGTCTGCACCAGCAAACCGTAATTCTTTATCAACTTCAGTAGAGTTTGTACTTTTTAAAATCTGCGGATCGTTTGCTGTATAACCAACAAAGGCGTAGACATTCTTAGCTAGCTGCAAATTCAAAACTGCTTCAATTCCTGTAGTGCGAACCTTACCAATATTTTCATAAGTAGCTACCGGAAGAGCAAAGTTATAAGCGATTAAATCTGATATTGTGTTGTTGAAATATGTCAAGCGCAACAGACCAAAATTGCCTAATTTTTGGTCAATTCCAATATCATAACTATCGCCTTTCTCTTGACGAAGATTAGGATTGCCAACATAAGTACTACCATTTGCATATAAGTTGAAAAGATTCGGCGCACGGAAATTCTTGATATAATTAGCTCTCAGGGTGGTAGAGTCCGTAAGTGCAAATTTTGCTCCTATACTCGGTGATGTAAAAGAGCCATTTGTCAAGCTACTAAAATCTTGACGTAAACCTAAGTTGGCAGTGAAACTAGAGGTAAAGTTAATTTCATATCTAGCAAATAGCGCTCCTTGACTAATGCTATCGTCGTAAGTGACTGTTTTTGTATCAACCGAAAAGTCGAATGTACTGTTAGTAGCCGATACGTTGCGGTAATCAAAGCCATAAACTAGGGTTTGATTATTAGCAAATTTCCAACTGTGTTGTGCTTCTAATCCGTAAGAAGCTTGCCTGTTATCATATCGTGCTTGGGATGAATTGCGACTATCAAAACGAGTGTTGAGGAAATCTGCATAAACTCTTGCTGTTAGCAGCGAATCATTTCCACTTCCTAGTTTTGAGTTCCAAGTTAAATCGGTGAGAACTTGGTCTGTGTATTTGCGATCGCTATCAGTCAACGAGTTAAAATAGCCTTGACCGTACAATGGTTCGGGAATGGGGACTCCTCCTGGTACTCCTTGATCTTTGCCTAAGTACAAAGTTGAGAGAGTTAGGGTATTACGAGAACCTAAATCCGTCTCCAACTTGACATTAAAGTTGTTGTAGAGAACGTCATTGTTTTCTCTAGTTCCCTCAAAGTTAGCTTCTGGGATGGAAAAAGGGTAGTTATTTTCTGCTTGGGTACGGTTATATCCCACAACCCAGCCAATATCGCCGACTTTACCGCTACTATTGATAGTCTGCTGATTTAACCCATACGCGCCAAAATTAACACCTGCTTGTGTCGTCACTTTTTCTGTAGGACGACGAGTAATAATGTTAATTACCCCACCGATAGCATCGGAACCATAAAGGGTAGAACCACCACCTGGTAATACTTCGATTCTTTCAACAATATTGGTAGTAAATTCTGAAAGGTCAAAACCACCAGAACCAAGTTCGTTAATTGGTCTACCATCAAGCAAAATCAAGACTTGTGCAGAGTTAGAACCTCGAATAAATTGACCGCTTAAAGCGTTTACTTCCGTGCCAACTGTACCATCAGGCAAGATACCAGGTAGGAATTTTAGTGCTTCTCTGACAGTTTTTGCACCTTGTGCTTCTATCTCTTCACCTGTAATCACATAAACCGGACGGGTGGAATCTTTCACTGTCCCCTCGCGGCGAAAGGGTGAGTAAACAGGTTCATTGAGTAGCTTGTCGATGACTGTTAGTTCAATATCTGGTTCTTTTTCTTCTGTGGAGGCTGGGGTATTTTCAGGTGTTACTTGTGCAACTGGTTCTAAGTCTCTTGCAGTACCTTCATACTTGGGCAATTCAGATATTTGTGGAACTTGATTAGCGATGGCTATGTATCCCCCACATACCATTCCATAGATTGCGGTAAAAACGAAGATTTTTGAGAAAAATTCACAATAAGTCACGACACGGGAAGTAGACATGAAACTCCTCGTTTTCAGTAAATGCAGATATTGATTTGTGCTATTGAGTTTTGAGATTTAGGCTTGAACTAGCTTGCTACAATGCATTGCCACCTAAATCACTCTGAATACTATTTGGATGACAAAAAAGACCTTGTGGTATTCCTTATAGATACCCAAATTCTTATTAGGACAATCTAAAATTAAGTGTCGTTACTAACAGCGAAGCGAAGTAGTAAAACTTATAGAGGGTACTTTGTTAAATCGATGTCTGTACCCATAAAATAATTTAACTATGTGTATCATCTGTACCTCGCAGATAAATGTTTTGTCTCTAGAGTGAGTCGGCGGGCATTCTGACTTTGAGACACTTTATATTTGTCTCTTTACAGCTGCGGGACAGCGCCGGATTTACACCGAACTTTCCCCCTTGCGTCTGATGGCTGATCCCCACCAGAACCGATTTGATATTGGTTTTATAATAGCATGATTATTAATTTAAGAATACTTAAACTTACTGGTTGCAATAGCTACAATTTCTCAGACACGATGCCTGGCTTGGATGTAGCGATGTCTACGACGGGCTACGCCTACACTAACCCACCTCATTAGCTGAAAAATCAAAACTTCAAATTGAGGAAGTATAAATACTCTAAAATCTATTGTTATGCTACCTCTATAGTGTCGAGGAAACAGAGTAATGTTGAAGGTTTTTGCTGACCGTGGTGGTACATTCACAGATATTGTTGCTATTACTAATAATCAAGCAATTATCGATAGACTTTCAAAACATCCCGAACGTTTTTTAATTGTCCCTCTGCCTAATCAGCAATGGATTATAGTCTATAAACTACTTTCAGAAAATCCCGAACAATATGAAGATGCAGCCATCCAAGGTATTCGAGATATCATGGGTATTGCTAGCAACGAACTCATTCCTGCTGAAGCCATAGAAGTGGTAAAAATGGGGACAACAGTAGCAACAAATGCTCTGTTAGAAAGAAAGGGAGACAGGGTTGTTCTTCTAATCACCAAAGGGTTGAAAGATGCGCTGCGAATTGGCTATCAAAACCGTCCTAACATCTTTGCTTGCCAGATAATTTTACCAACGATGCTTTACGAACAAGTGATTGAGATAGATGAACGTTATGATGCTAAAGGGAATGAATTAATCCCCATAAATATTGAACAAGTCAAAAGGAACTTACAAGCAGTTTACCATACAGGAATTCGGAGTTGTGCTATTGTTTTTATGCACAGCGATCGCTATCCCAAACACGAACAACAAATAGCCCAGCTTGCCCAAAAAATCGGCTTTACTCAAATTTCCGTATCTCATCGAGTTAGTCCTTTGATGAAGTTGGTTAGCCGGGGAGATACAACAGTAGTCGATGCTTATCTAACTCCTATTCTGCGCCGCTATGTTAATCAAGTAGCGAATCAGTTACCCAGCGTCAAATTAATGTTTATGAAATCTGATGGCGGTTTAGTTGCAGCCGAGCAGTTTCAAGGAAAAGATAGTATTTTAAGCGGTCCGGCTGGCGGTATTGTTGGCGCAGTTCAAACTAGTAAAAGGGCAGGTTTTGAGTTAGTTATTACCTTTGATATGGGAGGGACAAGTACTGATGTTGCCCACTTTAAAGGAGAGTATGAACGACAACTAGATTCGGAAATTGCTGGGACGCGAATGCGAGTTCCGGTATTAGCAATTAATACTATTGCTGCTGGTGGTGGTTCAGTTCTCTTTTTTGATGGTTCTAGTTATCGTGTCGGCCCTAAATCTGCTGGTTCAAATCCTGGCCCTGCTTGTTATCGGCGTGGCGGGCCATTAGCGGTTACTGATGTCAATGTAATGTTAGGTAAAATTCACCCACAATATTTTCCTTCAGTTTTTGGCATTGATAGTAATTTACCTTTAGATAAAGATATTGTTATTCAAAAATTTACCCAATTAACCCAAGACATTCAAGCCGCTACATTAAATGATTGTACTCCCGAACAAGTAGCCGCAGGATTTATGGCGATCGCAGTGGAAAATATGGCGAATGCAATAAAAAAAATCAGTCTGCAACGGGGTTATGATGTCAGCCAATATGTGCTTTGTTGTTTTGGCGGTGCAGGTGGGCAAGTTGCTTGTTTAATTGCCGATACTTTGGGAATGAAAAAAATCTTTCTACATCCTTATGCTGGAGTTCTGTCTGCTTACGGAATGGGATTAGCTGATGTACGGGCAATTAGAGAAGGAGGAGTTGAACAACCTTTAACTCAAGCATTAATCCCTAAATTACAGCAGTTAATGGAATATTTAGAAACTCAAGCTAGAAGTGAAATAGATGAAATATCAATTCAAGTAGAAGTAATTAAAAAAGCTAACTTAAAATACAAGGGTACTAACTCTATCTTGACCGTTAATTTTGCCGATGAAGTAGCAGTGATGCGGCAAGAATTTGAGAGCGAACATAAATCTCGCTATGGTTTCAATCAATTAGAAAAAAGCTTAATTCTTGAATCCGTTTCAGTGGAAGTAATTCAGAAAATGGATACTCCCGAAGAACCTTTAATTATTCGTACTCGCCCTTTAAATGAAACTCCTGCATCTGTTGAGACAGTAAGGATGTTTACCGCTGATAGATGGCACAACACTCCTATTTATCGACGGGAAAATTTACAACCAGAAGATAGTATTAATGGCCCTGCGATTATTATCGAAAAAATTAGCACAATTATAGTTGAACCAAACTGGGAAGCAAGATTAACTGAACGTAATCATTTAATTTTACAACGTCTGAGATAGAGATTTATGATTTAATTTGATTAACCGAAAATATTAACTTTCAGCAAAGTATTCGGAGATTTTCAAATGTTAAATTTATCTTCTCTTCCTTCGGGAATTCGCTAGCTTTGTCTAGATGGAAAGTTAAAAATGCCTGACTTAGAATAAAGATGTGCTAATATCGATCGCAGTGAAGTTGATGTCTGCGGTATAGTTTCCGCAATATCTCATGCTAATTCAAGTTTTTTATGTAGAGAGCCAAGTAGCTCTGCTCAAGGAGGATGGCTGGTGTTAATAGTTCCAGCCAGGAACGGTTAGATGTCGAGGCTACTCTAACCGAAGTTAAAAGGCTCCAATTTGACCGCGCACATCGTGACGCCTCTGGATTATTCTATATCGAAGGTGTGCGTAACTTTGTAAAAGTAATTGACAACAGTTTTGATATTTGGGCGATCGCATTTAGTGAGAAACTGCTCACAGCACCTCTAGCACGGAAACTAGTTCGGCAATCTCGGCGTTCTGGTGTTCATTGCATCAGCCTGACACCCGAACAGTTTCGATGTATTTCCCAAAGTGAACGTGCTTCTGGAGTTGGTGCAATTGTTCGTCAGCGCTGGTTCAAGCTCCGTGATATCTCGCCACAATCTAATTTGTGCTGGGTGGCTCTTGAAACCGTTCGCTCACCAGGAAACCTCGGAACCTTGATTCGCACATCAGAAGCAGTTGGCGGTGCTGGGTTTATTTTTATCAAAGATAGCGTAGATCCCTATGCTCCCGATGTTATTCGCGCATCTATGGGTTCGCTTTTTAACCAAAAGCTTGTACGTACAAGCTTTTCTGCGCTCCGTCACTGGGTACAGAACCACCGCTGTCTTGTTATTGGTGCTTCACCAGATGGGATGTCTGAATTTCATCAGTTTAATTATCCTAATTCTACTCTTCTTTTCCTCGGCGAGGAGCGCCAAGGTCTAACCCCAGAACAGCGAGACTTATGCCAGCATCTTGTTCGGATTCCGATGGTAGGTGCGGTTGACTCTCTCAATCTTGCTGTAGCAGGTAGCCTCTTAATGTATGAGGTTTATAGGTCGAGAACATAATGTGTGAAGTGACACCCAACATCAATTAAGCTTTGTGTTGGGTTGCACTTTGCTTAACTCAACTTACATCAGCAAATGTTAAGTAATTCATTGAATTTCAACAAATAGGAATTAAAAATGCACACAACATCTCAACCCGATCCTGTTCGCTTAGAAATCTTTAAAAATCTCTATCAATTTATCGCCGAACAAATGGGAATTGTGTTGCAAAACACCGCCACATCAGTGAATATTAAAGAAAGGCTGGATTTCTCCTGCGCAATTTTTGACTTATCGGGATTATTAGTAGCAAATGCACCCCATATTCCTGTACATTTAGGCTCAATGAGTGAAAGTGTTCGCAGTTTAATTAACGATAAAGGCGACACTCTAAAACCGAGAAATGTCTATCTATCTAATAACCCTTATAACGGCGGAACCCACCTTCCTGATGTCACTGCAATTACCCCTGTTTTTTTGGAAAATAGTGAAAATACTTTATTCCCTACCCCCCTATTTTTCGTTGCTTCTCGCGGACATCAAGCAGATATCGGTGGAATTACTCCTGGTTCTATGCCTCCACACAGTACCACAGTAGAAGAAGAAGGAATTCTTTTTGATAATTTTCTCTTGGTTGAAGAGGGAAATTTTCGAGAAACCGCAGTCAGACAGCACCTTGCAAATCATACTTATCCTGCTCGTAACCCCGATCAAAATATCGCTGATTTTAAAGCTCAAATTGCTGCAAATGAACGGGGAGTTCAAGAACTTTGTAAAATGGTTTTACAATACGGGGTTGATACTGTTCAGGCTTATATGACATTTGTGCAAGTTAATGCTGAAGAGTCTGTTAGACGTGCGATCGCAGTTCTCAAGGATGGCTCATTTACTTATAAAATGGATGATGGGGCGCAAATTAAAGTTAAAGTAAATATCCACCTAGAAAACCGCAGTGCTACCATTGATTTTACTGGAACTTCTTGGCAACTAAATAGTAATTTTAATGCTCCTAAAGCTGTAACTCAAGCAGCAGTCTTATATGTCTTTCGTACTTTAGTTGACGATAATATTCCTCTCAATGCTGGGTGTCTTAATCCTTTAGAAATTATTATCCCAGTTGGCTGTATGCTCAACCCAACCTATCCAGCCGCAGTAGTCGCGGGTAATGTCGAAACTTCTCAAACTATTGTGGATGCTTTATATGGTGCTTTGGGTGTTATGGCTGCTTCTCAAGGAACGATGAATAATTTTACTTTTGGTAATGAGCAATATCAATATTATGAAACTATCTGCGGCGGCTCTGGCGCGGGGATTAATTTTGATGGCACTGATGGTGTTCATTCTCACATGACTAACTCTCGTTTGACCGATCCAGAAGTTTTAGAAACTCGTTATCCTGTACTTTTAGAAAGCTTTAGTCTTCGTCTTGATAGCGGTGGCAAAGGAAAATATTCGGGTGGTAATGGAGTTGTCCGCCGCATTCGATTTCTGGAACCGATGACAGCTAATATTCTCTCTGGTCATCGGGTTATTCCCCCCTTTGGATTAAATGGTGGGGAAGCAGGAAAAGTAGGACGAAACTGGATACAACGTCAGAATGGAATTGAAGAGAATTTAGACAGTACAGCAACAGTAGAAATGAAAACTGGGGATGTTTTTGCGATCGAAACTCCTGGCGGCGGTGGTTTTGGTAAATTATCTTAAGAATCAAAAATTGCTATAAGTTGGCTTCAACTTCCCCAGAAAATTGAGCATAGCTGAAACTACAGCATCCGGCGACTCAATCAAGAAGCCGTGACCACCACGTTCGATGACTACAAGTTCAGCATTGGGAATACCTTGAGCAAGTTGTTGAGAAAACTTTAGCGGAGTGAGAATATCTTGTTTACCAACCATAACTAAGGTAGGACAACGAATTTCTTGGAGGCGGTTTATTGTGTCACTGTTAAGGATGGCTTGGCTGTGATGATAAAGTGAATGAGTTGCAGGCGGGAAAGGATATCTGATCGCAAATTCAATCAGACCTTCGATCGTGCCAGGAATTGAGTAGAACGTATCTGTAAATATCCAGGGCAATATGACTTTTTCATAAAGTTTTAAGTCTACATGACTTGGAAGTTCGCCCCAAGTCTCAATGATGCTGTTGAATAATGCATCACCTTTTGCCAAAGATGAAAGTAGCATTAGACTTTTTACCTTTTCAGGGTATGCTAACACTAGCTCTTGAGCTATCTGACTACCCATTGAATGACCTGCTAAATGCACCCGATCGATGCCGATGCGATCGAGCAATGCTGCAACGTCACTAGCCATCTGTTTGAGACTATAGGGGTTTTCGGGAGCAGAACTTCTCCCCATACCTCGGTTATCCAAGCGAATGACTTGATACTGCGAAACCAGCGATGGCATAATCAGCGACCAATAAGCATGATCGCAAAGAAAGCCAGCTATTAATAGCAAAGGCTCACCCGTTCCTTTAATGTCGTAGAACAAATCAATCCCGTTAATCTGAACCTTGGGCATAGTAAATGATTCTGCTAAACCTTATTTTTAAGTAGGGATAGACAAGGCTAAATTCCTACGTCTTGAATTTCTCGTCCACCGGAATTTGATAGCCATTGGCGAGGCGATTGGTCATATTAGCAGTAGCTGCGATCGCCATTAGCTCCCCGAACATAGTATCATTCATACCCTTGGCACGCGCTGCTGCTGTGTGCGAAGCGATGCAATACTCACAGCCATTCGTTGCACTCACAGCAATATAAATCAGTTCGCGCATCAGTGGATCGATCTCACCAGGGCTAACCATCACTTCCTTTAACGCTTGCCACGTTCGTTGCAGGGTGGGAGGATGGTTGGCTATGGCTTTCCAAAAGTTATTGATGTAGTCATTTTGACGTGTAATGCGGATGTCGTCATACACTGCACGTACTTCGTCGCTGGCTTCTTCGTATTCAATCAGCTTAGTCATGTTTTGATTCCATATAGTTTCCCCAGCGAGTGGGAACCCCTAGATTGTAATACTGAGTTGCAATTAAAGATAGTAATATCATGTCCCTTTGACATACCGTCTACAAACGACTTGGCATAGACTAGCATTTCTTGGGCGATCTACTAGAACAGACTAAACAGGAAATTTACACTATCTTGTCAGATAAATAGGTGGGGTAGTCTATGAAAAAATTCCTACAGCGTATTAAAGCATTACTCAAACGTATCCTCAAGAGGTCTGCATCCAATTCTCAGCAACCATTGCCTCTAAGAAATACTCGATTAGAAACTTCTATTCCAACTGTTTCTCCCCGATGGGAATCTGGTTTAGTGCTTGTGTGTTCGCAATGTGCAAACGAGCGGTTAGGCTCAACGGCTTCCGAAGACTTAGAGAATTGGTTGAAATCTCGTTTAAAGTTTGAGGGATTATGGGGTGATTTTCGGGTGGTTAGCACCAGTTGTTTAGGAGTTTGTCCCCGGATGGGCATTACTGTAGTGATTGTAAGTAATGGAAGTCACGGTAATAGTCCGTGCTTAATTGTAAATCCTCAAAGCGATCGCGAACTTCTCTATTCATATATCAAGCAGAATAAACACTGACTGCAAAAGTTGTTTATCTTGCACTATATTTTACTCAAGTGGCAAATAAAAAAGGGGATGAATATTTGAATTCACCCCTTTTTCCAGTCATCAGGGAGGTAAAGAATACTTATCCAACCCGTGTTCGTGTTATTCCAATCTCAAGAATTATTCTTTTATACGAGGTATATTTGGTCTTACAAAGGTGGCTGAAGAATTAGTACTTCGGGCATTAGTGCTTGAAGAAGCAGTAGTTGGCGAACTGAGATTCAAGAAATCAATGAGTTTAAGGGTACGATTACGAATTTTCCAGCGCCCATTTCTGTTAACGACTTGATCTTCATAAGTGCCATTAGCTACATCAATGCTGGTTTCTGAGCGTTTGTGAGTCGCATGGAGATAAGAAGTCATCGTTGCTTGATTATTTTGAATTGAAATGTTTATTGTACCCATCAAGTGTTGAGTAGCCGTGTAACCATTTCCTTGAAATACTGAATAGACAAAATCTGCCCAAGAATCTGTCCCATAATTTGTTTGAGTTGCCCCATCAGGAAAAATAGCGGTGAGGACTGAATCTTGAGTAAAACAATCTCGATAAATATTCTTTCCTTCTTGGAGATTTCCTCTACCAATAGCGTCAGTTCCCAGGGCGTAACACGATGTTAATTTTTGAATTTCTAATTCTGCATTAGGTTGAGTTGCACTTGCTACCTCAAACTTACCTCCAACAAACAGCACAAGAGTAACTGCAAGCGCAATCAAAGTTATACGATTTAACAAAAACGAAATAGCTTTTGAAACTATTCCCCCATTTTCTCTTCTTTTTTCCACAAGATGATTCCCTTAATTAGTTACGATTTTTGCATCTTGTACTTTACTACAAACTAAAGTTTAGGCTAACAATTTTAGCCCATAAAAATTGTCTAATATGCTTGTAGACTTCACTAGTAATTGACTTTTATATCTGCTAGAAAATCTTTTTTCTAGTAAATGATAAAGCTAGTACATACAAGAGTTGATGTATACAATTAGTTATAACAGTTAATTAATGAGTTACAAGTGCTAATTGTGACTAAGTTTGTGTTGATTTGATTAAGTAATAAAGTCACTACTTACATACAGGACTTACGCAACCATCATCCTTGAGGAACAGTAAATTTATCGAAAATTCACTTGCTCAAAATTGGCAATGCAGATATAATAAACCAATTTAATCAAGAATACTGCAAACCGTCCGCGCCCATACCGAAATTTGAGGAAAACTATCAAAAATTCCTTATTCTCCCAAAATTGGAATAGAAATTATAAATTGTGTTCCTTGTCCCAAGACTGATTCACAAATCAAATTTCCACCATGATTTTCAACTATAATTTGCCGACTAATGGATAATCCTAATCCCGTACCTTTTCCTACACATTTGGTAGTAAATAAATTTTCAAAAATGCGTTCTTTAACTGCTTCAGGCATTCCTTTGGCATTATCTTGAATTTTAATTACCACCTTGTCATTATCTACTTGTAAATAAGTCTCAATAGTAATAATATTAGGATACTTTTCTTGAATTTCTAAAAAATCACGACCGATATTTGCTTCTTCTAAAGCATCGATTGCATTTGCAATAATATTCATAAATACCTGATTCAATTGTCCCAAATAGCATTTTACTAATGGGATATCTGCATAGTGCTTAATAATCTTAATTGCTGGACGATTACGATCGGCTTTCAGACGATGTTGTAAAATCATCAAAGTACTATCAATACCTTCATGGATATTAGCTAATACTTTAGAGGTAGTATCAGCACGAGAAAAAGTACGGAGAGAGGTACTAATATTACGAATGCGCTGTGTCCCTACTGTCATCCCATCAATCATTTTTGGTAAATCTTTTAGCAGGAAATCTATATCTATTTCTTCGGCTTTTTCTTCAATTTCAGCACCAGGATTAGGGAATTTTTCTCGGTACATTTGCAGATAGTCTATTAAATCTTTAACAATATCTTTTGCTTGGGTAATACTACCTGTAATAAAACCAACAGGATTATTTATTTCATGTGCTACACCTGCAACTAAATTACCCAGAGAAGACATTTTTTCACTTTGGATAAGCTGTAGCTGCGCCTCTTGTAAATCTTTTATCGATTGTTCTAACTCTTTAGATTTATCTTGCGCCTTTGTGTACAAACTGGCATTTTCTATTGCAATAGCCATTTGAGAAACTAAGACTTTTAATACCTCTACCCTTTCTGGAACAAAAGCCCCTGATGATAACTGGTTTTCTAAATAAATAATACCAGTAAGCTGTGATTGGTACATAATCGGCAAACAAAAGATTGATTTTGTTTGAGATTTTTGAATATAGATATCAAAATTAAAAGGTTCCGTAATTATTGCATCATTTAGTACAATATATTGCTGAGTTCGGAGAACATAATTAATTACAGATAGCGGTAAATCTTGATAAGTTTCAACAGGAATAGAACGTAAAACTGTCACTACATCGTCAGTAGCATTTCCAGAAGCTTCAATATACAGGTGATTATCTTTAAGTAGGAGTAGTGCTGCTTTTTGTGCGGCAGCATTTTCTAGTAAAATTTGGATCAGCTTACCCAATAAATTTTCTAAAACAATTTCATTAGTAATCGCTTGTGAAAATTTAATGAATGCATTAAAATCTAGAAAATCGCTTAAGCTGCTATTGGTAGTAGTATTAGTGGTAATATGAGTTGTATCAAGTTTTGAACTAGTGTTTTCTATAGTAGTAGTTTGTCCTACGAGAAAAACATACTTTGATTCTAAGTGTTTAACTTTAGCGATCGCACCCCAGCGAATATAGGCATAATAGGCTTTAGTTATATAAGTTTGATGAATTAATTCTTTACCTAAAGACTGATAAAATTTTCCAGCCAACTCATAGGCTAAAGCTTCTTCTTGGAGAAAACCGTTTGCTTGAGATTTGGCAATCGAGTTTTCATAATAGTCCATTGCTTCTAGCTTTTGACCCAAAACCTGACACCGTTCTGCCTCGACGAGATAAAATCTATGTAAGTGATTGGTGGGAGCATGAGTAGCCCAGAGTTCCATCTTTTGCTGATTAGCTTGGACTTTTTCTAGAATTGCTTGCTTCTCAGACTCTTTAGCAGTATGATATATTGCCAAGTGAGCTAAAGAATCGTAGAAATAAAACACTGGGACAACAAACAACCCTGTAACACCACCTAAAGAGTTTTCTGCGATCGCAGCATTTTCTACAGCTTTAAAATACTCTCCAAATATGTAAGAGAGCATTAGCTTATTAACAAATAAATGGTTAATTGTGTAAAGGTCATTTACTTGCTGATGAATTGGCAGCATACTTTGCTCGTTGTAGGCTTCTCCAATTAAACAGTCCGCATTTTCAAAACTTCCTTTCAAGTTCAGTACTGTTTGCAAATACACTGAGTTCCAAGTGAAAGCTACTTGCTGCTTAATTTTTTTCAGCGAATCACAATAAGCTATCAATTCTTTTTCTAAAACCCAAAGTTCTTTACCCAGCCAAAATGAATGATAGGGATAAATGTAACCACAATAACCAGCATATTCTAAATCCCCAGTCTCCAGACCACTAGAATATCCTGACATTGATGATGTTAATGTCTCTCTTACATGCTCTTTCCAATGCATAACATGGGCACTAACAACCGTCAGAATTTTCGCCTTGAGTTCTTCAGCATTAAATTGTGACACCAGATGTGAAGCTAATTTCCCAAATTCATAGCCAGAATCAATTTCTCCTTGAATTCCACAAAGAAGTAATCCATAAAGACTATAACCATAAGCAGATACAGCTGTATTTCCATACCTTAGGGACAAATTGACCATTTTACAGACAATAATTGGCATCATTGCCGGAGCAGTTTGAAAAGCCGCAGGTAGAACTCCCATTAAGATTCTCATAGCTGCAATCTTGTTAGGATCGTTCATTAATGGTAAATTAATTAAATCTGCAATGGCTTTCCCTTTCAAAGAAACAGCAATTTCATCCATCCCCTGTTGAATATCAGTTGATGTCGGTTCGTCTGGAAAATTTATTTCTAACAATTGCAGAATTGATACTGCGGTTTGAATAGCTTCCAATTGCTTGCTTTGAATGATAAAAGCGATAATCTGTACTTCATAGACTTTCACTTTATCTAAAAGAATTTTGGCTTTCTGCTGCACCACCTCAGCCCATATTTGCATCTGCTCAAAATCACCACCCAAATAGGCTGCTTCTGCGGCTCCTTCATATAAACCGATGGTTAAGGTATATTCCGTTTGCCAAGCGTCTATATTTAAAAGTTCTATTCCATTTGTGAAGTATTTAAGAGCAGCTTCGTAAGCTGTAGAAGCTTTAGCTTTTCGTCCTGCAATTAAATTTAATCGTGCCAATTCAGTTTTTTCAGATTGCTCTATCAGGTTAACGATACCTACATTTAACTGATTGACTATATCAAAAATATTAGCTTCTATTTCCTCTTTAGGTATATTTTGAAGAAGCAATTGCCCAATTCTTAGGTGAGTAGATTTTTTCAGTTCTTTTGGAATTAACGAATATGCTGCTTGTTGTACTCTGTCATGCAAGAACTTGTAACCCACTCGTGAAGTATCAAAATTTAAATTAACCGCTTCTTCTTGATTAAAAACTAAAGGTATACGGTAAGCTTCACTTAATGGCAGAATTAATCCCGCTTGCAAAGCTGAGTGTAAATCATTTGCTGTCAAAGAAGGTGATTTTTCATTGACTATCGATAAAATATCCAAACTAAATCTGTCACCCACACAAGCTGCTAATTTTAAAACATCTTGGGTAAACTGTGGTAGTTTTTCAACTCGGCTGGCAACTAATTCAACTACATTCTTATCGGTGATCCCAATTGCTTGAATATCCTCTATACTCCATTGCCATTTAGCATTAGCAAAGTCAAATGTTAATAGTTTTTCTTGATGAAGAACCTGAATTAGTTGTGTTATAAAAAATGGGTTTCCCCCTGTTTTGTTACAAATTAACTCAGCTAATTTAATAATTTCTTTGTTAACTACTCCATTTTGGTTAACCTCTGTTTCTTGAATAGTCTCGGCAACGAACTGAGTTACATTATCTAAATTTAAAGGTTGTAATACAATGTTATTAACAACCATGCCATTATGCTTAATTTCTTCTATCTTTTGGATTAAAGGATGTGCTGAACTAACTTCATTATCTCTATATGCCCCAATAAATAAAAAATATTTGCTATCAGTATCAGTTATGAGCAGTTGAATTAGATTTAAAGTAGCTGAATCTGCCCATTGTAAATCATCTAAAAAGATGACTAATGGGTGTTCTTTTTGAGTAAAAACTTGGATAAATTCTTTAAAAACATGATTGAAACGATTTTGTGATTCTGTTGCCCCAATTTGGGCAACTTCCGGCTGGGTACCGATGATTAATTCTACTTCTGGAATTACATCAGTAATAACTTTTCCATTTGTTCCTAAAGCTGATAATATTTTACTACGCCATATTTCTATTTTTTCATTATTCTCGGTCAGCAAATATCGCATTAAATACGCAAAGGCTTGAATTAGAGAAGCATAAGGTATATTGCGTTTTAACTGGTCAAATTTACCAGAAATAAAGTACCCTTGTCTGCGAGTAATTGGTTTATTAACTTCATTGACTAGAACTGATTTACCAATCCCAGAATAACCAGAAACTAGCATCATTTCACTAGTTCCAGATGTAACTCGCTCAAATGCAGCTAAAAGTTCATTAACTTGTTCTTCACGACCATATAATTTTTGAGGAATTAATAACTGGCTTAATATATCTAAACGACCTGGCACAAAATCAGTAATGATTCCCTTTGTTTCTAACTGCTTGAGACATGATTCTAAATCTGCTAATAATCCTGTAGCACTTTGATATCTGTCTTCTGCATTTTTTGCCATCAGCTTCATCACAATTTCAGAGATAGCAGTAGGAATTTGTGAATTTAATGATTGCGGGTTTCTCGCTTTAACTGCAATGTGACTATAAACTACTTCTAAAGGGTCTTGGCTAACAAATGGTGTTTTCTCAGTGAGCATTTCATATAAAGTCACACCAAGGGAATAAAAGTCAGTACGATAATCAAGAATGCGATTCATTCTCCCAGTTTGTTCGGGAGACATATAGGCAAGTGTGCCTTCAACACAGTTAGGGTTATTAAATTGGGGATTTTCCTTATTGAGACGGGAGGCTATACCAAAGTCAGCGAGTTTAACAATACCTGTTTGGGAGTTAATTATGATATTGTTAGGTTTGATGTCTTTATGAATAATCTGATTATTATGCAAATAATCTAAAGCTTTAGTCAGTTGAATAGCAATCTTTAAATGGTTAATTAAGTCAAGCTTTTTTGTTTGGAGCAGTTGAGATAAAGACTGACCACCAAAGTCTTCTAACAATAATCCCACACGGTTTTCAAAGGTTTCTAGACTGATAGCTTTAATTATATTTGGATGGTCTAAACCTTGCTGAATTTGATACTCATTTTTAAGGCGAGTAAAGGCTTCAAGGGTCGGATATTCATTTTTAAGCAGCTTGAGGATAACTCGCTGTTGCGTCTTTGGAGTTTGTGCTTGATAAATAATTGTTTGGATTCCTTCGTGGAGAGTGGAGTTAATTTGGTATCCAGTACGATTTGGCATTGATTTTTGCCTATAAAGTTATAAAATTAACATTATCCCTGTTCTATCGTGAAAGGGGTTCTAGTTTAATTATTCCCAGTACGTAGAAAATTATTAACATTGCGCTTCAGTATCCAAGGGTTGTAAATTAAAAAGCGATAATTTCCTGGTAACGAAAACTAGCGGCTAAAATTTGACTGTAACTTTTACGCCAACCGCAGATAAGGACACTTCTGTAAAAATCCAGATGCCTTATTATGGGCATCCAAATTATGAGTATGCGTTGGCGTAGGTCGAATAATGCCGCCAAATAGGTCATCTAACCCGTAAGGTGTAAAAAATTGCCATTGTTTTTGAGCATTTAGTCGAACTCCCACAGCAGTAGCGGTGTGCAGCCAATCTGTGATGCCATCTTCTGTACTAGTATAAGGTCTGCTACCAAGCCGCCAGCGAGCAAAACTGGCTTGATTTTTGACATCAAACTCGTCATCAGGAAATTGTTCTGTGAGAGTAGCTTTTGCTGCTAGTTCCTGGGAACGGTTCCCCTCTATATCAAAGAATGCAATATCAAAATCTTTAATACCCAACCCACAGCCATTGCCAAAAATTGAAGACCAAACGGTGTTTCGGACTGCACCTCCGGCTAACCACCAGTTAGGCAGATTTAGTTGAGCGATCGCAGGTAATACTGTATTAATACGTGTATCAGCTAAAATCATCTGTAGGCGAGTGTTACTATTCATATCAAATTCCTAGGATTGTCAAGTAGAAGATGAAAATATTATTATTCGCATTTCATTAAACTTACGGTGTTGATAGTTTTGTTGTGACACTTTACAGACCAATGTTTATCAGAAGAACTTCTGTAGTCATAGTATAAAGAAAACAGGTTGGAGAGAAGGTTAAATTGTGAATTTATAATTTAGAATTTTTATTTATGGAAGATTTATTTGCGCGACTAGAACGCACATTCAATCCTGAACTGCCTTCCTTAACAGAATCACAACAAAAACTCCTTCAAGAACTCAATATTAAGGAAAATCAACCCGGTACGATTCTGCATGACTTTCAAACTCTGATAGATTTCTTACAACCAAATGGAGTGGAAGTTAGTAGTATTAATAATCTTCTACCGCTAAAAGTCCTATCAGAAGTTAATTCTCAGTTAAGTCACCCAATTGAAACTAAACTCAAACGCCCCGTACAGAAATCATACCCCTACATTAATGGACTATATTTGTTATTACGCAGTTCTGGAATAGCCCAAATTAAATCCCAAGGAAAGAAGCAGGTTTTAGCTTTAGACGCCGCAACTTTGCAATCATGGTCAAGCCTGAATCTAACAGAACGCTATTTCAACTTATTAGAAGCTTGCTTGATTTGGGGAAATAATGAAGTTTTGGGCGAACATCAAGATTCATTAGGGAATTTATTTAGATGTATTCAACTTTGACCCCGCGTCCCAGATGAAGGTTTAAAATTTCCTAAATATGAAGAGCAAAAAGAGTGCAAAAAGCAATTTTGTAAGAGGTCTAATGAAAATATATTCATGTCTAGATGTCTTATATTCTTGTTTAATAAAACCCGCTTTCATACTGAAGTAGTTTTAGTTACAATACAGTAATACAAATTGTTAGGAGATAAAAACTGTGAGTTTTCCATATACTGGAGGCTGTCAATGTGGACAGATTCGTTATGAAATTCATGCCCAACCATTAACACTTTACCTATGTCACTGCAAGGAGTGTCAAAAACAATCGTCTAGTGCTTTTGGAATGTCTCTTACAGTGTTACGAGATGCTGTTGTAATTGTTCAGGGAAAACCGAAAGCTTGGACTCGGAAAAATGATACCGGCCGTGAAGTAAATAACCTGTTTTGTGGCGACTGCGGAACGCGATTGTTCCACGAAAGGACTTACAATCCAAATACGATCAATGTCAAAGCTGGAACCTTAGATGATACAAGTTGGTTACGCCCAGTGGGTAACATTTGGACACGCAGTGCCCAGTCATGGGTGATAATTTCAGACCAATTGCTCAACTATGACGAGCAACCAGAGGATACGCAGGCTTTATGGGAAAAATGGAAACAACAACATCCATAATTGCATAACTTATGATACTAGATAGACATCATACTCCTGATACTTAAAGTATCTAACTCATGACTGTACCAAAAGAGATAATAAAATTTTACTGGTAAAATGCTTTAATGAACATATTAAATTATTTAAAACAGTAATAGTAAACTCAAATTATAAGTTCAGTTTGTGTATCATATATAGTCCCACCTGTCTGCAAATCATTAATAAAGCTAACAGACTATTAATATTTCACATGAAAGCTTACTGGACATTTTCAATCAAGTAATGTAGGTAAAATTGGATAATTAAGGCGATTTTAGTTCATTTTCAACACTTTTAACAGTTATTTCTAGACAAGCTTAATGAAACACGATACATCACCAGAATTGAACCCAGACCAAGAAATTGGGCGCTTAATTGATGAGGTAATGTCTTCATCTCTGACAGATGAACAGTACCGGAAAAAAATGCAGCGACGCAAAGAAGTGCAAGACAAGCGCATAGCAGAAGCTGTACCAGAAAAAGGATTAATTATTGTAAATACTGGTAACGGTAAGGGTAAAACCACTGCGGCTTTGGGGATGGTGTTGCGATCGCTCGGTCATGGGTATAAAGTAGCGATCGTCCAATTCATCAAAGGTAGCTGGGAACCTTCCGAAAAAAGGGTCTTCAGCTATTGGGAAGACCAGATAGAATTTCACGCAATGGGCGAAGGCTTTACCTGGGAAACTCAAGACCGCGATCGCGATCTTGACAAAGCTAGCGCCGCCTGGGAAAAATCGTTAGAATACATTCGCAACCCAGACTTTCATCTAGTGTTGTTAGACGAAATCAATATCGCCCTCAAAATGGCTTACTTGCCAGTAGAAGACGTTTTAGCAGGTTTGGCGCAAAAACCCGCTAACAAACACGTTATTCTCACAGGTAGAGGCGCACCACCTGCTTTAATTGAGCGTGCTGACTTAGTAACTGAAATGACTCTAGTTAAACACCCTTTCCGCGATCAAGGTGTAAAAGCACAACCGGGAATTGAATATTAAATCAGAATTCAGAATTCAGAACTTAGAATTTAGAATTGTTAAAAAACAGGTTTCCTACTCAGCAGAGATTAGAAACCTGGTTTTTAATTCTCGGATCTCATACCAATTTGAAAAAAGAATGCAACACATAGATAATATATATCACCAACCCTGCCCTTACTAAAGGGTGCGCGTCAGCGCGGGTGGGCTTATCTGTCGTAAACATTTTTTGAATTGGTATCAGATGTAAAAAAGCAGATTTCAAGTTGATGAGGTACACAAGCTAAGTCTGTTATCTAGGTAGAAAGCGTGTTTTACTTCTGTTGGCGCAGCGGGGCGTAGCCCATTCTGAATTCTGAATTCAGACTTTTGCTATCAGTCCCATTTGTTACTTCTTATTCCAAAGACTTAAAAATGCTTGAGAGATAGCTGGGGTAATCTGACTTTGTAAGTGATTTAGTGCATCACGATGATTTGCATTATTGTCATCATAATAAATAAACAGATTCGTCAGCTTGACAATCTCAGGATTTTGATCGTTTGTCCCCCTCCATTTGTTAGTAACTTTGTGTAAAACGTCCTTGGGTAGATTTTGTTGTAAGTTATTTAACGCTGCGATGTAAGAAGGATTTTGAGGATTCTTTTGGAATTGAAAGCATAAATCTCTCAGCTTTAGTTGTGACTGAGGCGGAGTCTGGGGCTTATCTGTCAGACTAGATTGCTGTAGAATTTGACGCTGTTCAATAGTAGCAATACCATTTTCAGTTAAACCCTGAGATTTCTGAAATTTTTTGACTGCTGTATAAGTAGCCGGGCCATAAAAAGGCTTGTTTGGAGGAATTTCAGCATTGGTTGCAAAACCATGAAACTTCAATCTGTTTTGAAGCCCGATGACTGTTTCTTCCATGACAGTTCGAGTCTCTGCATCAGCATTACCATTAACCACAAGTTTTTGTGAGTACTGTTTCTGAAACTTTTTAATAGCTTCTTCAGTAGGATCGTCTGTCAAAGAGTTGTTATTTCGCTTCCAGGGAGCAAATTTAGTGAGATCCGGCTTAGGATCGATCTCAGGAGCTAAATATCCCAATCCGATCAATATGTGACGGATGACTTCAGGGCTACTAACGGCCATGCTTTTTGGTTCCTTTGCGATTAAACTACCATTTAATGTATCTTGTTTTACAAAAATTAGGTAAGTAGAAATAAACAAATCTAACATTTCTTGTTTGCAAGGCGTTCTGAAGGTTAAGCGATGTGTGACGACAAGCTGCAACTCTTTGAGACGTTAGACGTATGCGACTACAGATAGTGAAAAAGAAAGAGATGCGATCGCTCATTCTCAACTATTAATGATACTACGTGTTAAGGGCACAGTATTGCTTATTGGTGTCAAAAGAGCTTTAGATGTTCCACAAGATAGCTCACAACGTCAGTGGTATTACCACGTATGACGGCTTGGAAAAAATGGTATAAATCGCGAAACACTATTTCTGTAGAAATGTTGACACCAATGAGTATTGTCTACCCTAACGAGAAATCTATATAACTCCAGACTGGATTTAAGATAATTTTGCTATAAGCCTTCTGATAGTGTATCTCTCTAAGAGGATGTCTGAAAACTTTTTAGTGTTGTATTTGAGACTTGTAGATCCCCCTAAATCCCCCTTAAAAAGGGGGACTTTGAGATAAATTCCCCCCTTTTTAAGGGGGGCTAGGGGGGATCGGGCGTAATGTTTAATACTTCTCAGACATCCTCTAAACAAAAAAGTTTAGTCTAGGGATGTTTAGTTATAAAAATGAGAGGTAATAGTTATGCCTAGTGGACATGCTAACCATAAAGGAACTTCTGATAAACCCAATGTTAATGCCAATGGAGTAATTGATGATGCTGCTGATAAATCATTAAACCCTGACGATCTCCTGTCGGAAGAGCAAACTAACACAGAAGTCCATAGAGTCGAAGAAAGTGTTAAGTTTCCTCCTGCTACCGAACGTCCAAGTGAAAAATAAAATACTAGTACCTGAAGTAACTATAGTACTCATATTTGATTTTTGAAATACGCGTAGTGGCATGGCAAGGCTAAAATTTTACAAAAAAATTGTAGGTTGGGTTGAATAATTCTGTTAATGATTAGATTTTAGTTTTTGTGAGTTTTTTAAACCCAACATTTTAAGCATGTCACGCTACTACGTCTAACTTTGCCTTGCTACGCTAACGCAATTAAAAAACTTAGAGATATAGCAAGGGACTGGGGACTGGGTGAAAAGCCTTTTTGTGTCTAAATTTTATCATCTGTTAATATCCTAACCATTTTGGCTGTTGCTATATCAAGTGTTTTAGGGTTTACATCTGTTTCATAATTTTAGTGAATTGGTATTACGCTTTTAGCGCACCTCATATAATCAATCTCTTTTTTTGGCGAAGGTATTGAATATACAAAAATCCCCCTTTAACCGGACAGGATAGAGGGGGAGATAGCTAAGGTCAGAGGATATCTCTCAAAAACTTCAACCGAATTTACCGGCGGTTGAAGCTATGAGGAATGCTGCATAGGTAAGGATGTAGCCAACTGTGAAGTGAGCTAGACCTACTAACCAACCTTGGACAATGGACAGAGCAACAGGTTTATCTTTCCAGCGAGCTAAGTTAGCCAGCGGAGTACGTTCGTGTGCCCAGACTAGAGTTTCAATTAACTCTTGCCAATAGCCACGCCAGCTAATCAAGAACATGAAACCAGTTGCCCAAACCAGGTGTCCGAAGAGGAACATCCAAGCCCAGACAGACAAATTATTTGTGCCGTAGGGGTTATAACCGTTAATTAACTGAGCGGAGTTAGCCCAGAGGTAATCACGGAATCAACCCATCAGGTATGTAGAGTTCTCATTGAACTGAGCAACGTTACCTTGCCAAACACCGAGATGCTTCCAGTGCCAATAGAAAGTTACCCAACCAAGGAGATTCAGCATCCAGAACATGGCGAGATAGAAAGACTGTTCCCAAGAGGAAGTTTGGCAAGTACCGCCCCGACCAGGCCCATCGCAGGGGAAGGTGAAGCCGAAGTCTTTTTTATCAGGCATCAATTTAGTACCACGGGCATCCAAAGCACCCTTGACACAAATCAAGGTGGTGGTGTGCAAACCTAAAGCGATCGCATGGTGAACTAAGAAATCACCAGGCCCAATGGTCAAGAACAGAGAGTTAGTGCTGGCGTTGAGCGCATCTGTCCAACCTGGCAACCAGACGTTAGCGTAGTTGGGCCAAGCTGTATAGGCAATGCTATCTGGGTTAGATAGTAAAGCATCCATGCCATACAGTAGTTTCCCGTGAGCAGATTGGATGAATTGAGCAAACACTGGCTCAATCAAAATTTGCTTTTCAGGAGTGCCAAAAGCAACTACAACATCGTTGTGAACGTATAACCCCAGAGTGTGGAAGCCTAAGAATAACGATACCCAACTCAGGTGAGAGATAATCGCTTCTTTGTGCTGAAGTACGCGCTCAAGAACGTTACCTTTGTTTTGTTCTGGGTCGTAATCCCGAACCCAGAAAATACCAGCATGGGCGAATGCACCAATCATCAAGAACCCAGCGATGTACTGGTGATGAGTGTACAGTGCCGCCTGTGTTGTGTAGTCCTTACCAATGAAGGCGTAAGGAGGCATCGAGTACATGTGCTGTGCTACTAACGACAGGGCAGTACCCAACGCTGCCAAGTGTATAGATAACTGGAAGTGCAGCGAGTTGTTATAGGTGTCGTACAGCCCTTGGTGCGGTAAGTTGAACTGACCTTCGGTTTGGATGCCAAAGAATTTTCTGGCGTTGAGCATCTCTTTGATGCTGTGACCAATGCCGAAGTTAGTCCGGTACTGATGATCGGCAACGATAAAGATAACTGCGATCGCTAAATGGTGATGAGCCATATCGGTCAGCCATAGCGATTCAGTCTGGGGATGGAAGCCACCCAAAAATGTCAGAATAGCCGTCCCTGCGCCTTGAGATGTGCCAAACAGATGCCCTGGTGTATCAGGATTCTGAGCGTATACACCCCAATCACCCCTCCAGAAAGGTGCTAAACCTGCTGGGTACGGCAAGGTAGTCAAAAAATTATTCCAACCAACGTGCTGACCGCGAGATTCGGGAATGGCAACGTGAATAAGATGTCCAGCCCAAGCCAGAGAGCTAACACCAAATAAACCTGCCAAGTGGTGATTTAGGCGAGGTTCAGCACTCTTGAACCAAGCCAAGCTAGGACGATACTTAGGTTGCAAGTGGAGCCAACCAGCAAACAAGAACAATGCTGCTAACAGCAACAAGAACACTGAACCTTGGTAGAGGTCATTATTCGTCCGCATCCCAATGGTGTACCACCAGTGGTAGACACCAGAGTAAGCAATGTTAACAGGATTAGTAGCACCCCCTTGGGTAAAAGCTTCTATTGCTGGTTTACCAAAATGAGGGTCCCAAATTGCGTGGGCGATCGGACGAATATGCAGAGGATCTTTAATCCACTGTTCAAAATTACCTTGCCAAGCAAGCTACGTGGAACAATAGACTAGATGCCCACAGAAATATGATTGCCACGTGACCGAAGTGAGTAGCGAAAATCTTTTGGTAAAGATTTTCCTCGGTCATCCCATCATGGCTTTCAAAATCATTTCCCGTAGCGATCGCATACCAGATCCGACGTGTAGTCGGGTCTTGTGCGAGATCCTGGTTAAATTTAGGATATTTTGTGGCCATGCAATTTAATTACATCTCCTTAAACGCTAATCCAAGTTGCTAGTTCTAACGAGTCAGCAACTTTTTACAATTGAATCAGCACCCTTTCAGCCTTGGATTGGAGGTCAATCTAAATAGCCAAAGCTGATGAGTATTGAGGATAAAACAGGCTTAATTCTTAGACTCACATCATTAGGCAAGATGATGCAATCCATTTCCATAGAAGTAATAATTTCAAAAATTTACTGACGATTACATCGTTCTTGAGAACTACCTTAGCTTGATGTGCGGTTCGCCTAAAGGAGTTAGTCGATGTGAAGTTAATCTGTAATTGTCAATACACATCAAAGAAAGAAGAATTCAAAATCAATTAGTAGATGTAGAGTATGCTATGCAGTAGGTTAATGTACGCTATTGCTCGTTCTTCCAATGATATTCTCGTGACTAATAATATCAAAGATTTTAGTAATATTGATAACTTACAATTAGAGAACTGGTGAGAAAATTAGATATAGATTAATACAATTAATACACTGCTATATCAGGATTGTTGAGTAATCCGACGGTAATAGCGATCGCTAGTGTACCATTTGGAATACCAACCTCAGACAGACGCAGACAGACCTAGATAAATTTGATAATTATCCGTATCTATCTGTATTTTCCCTATGAATGAGGAAGTCTCCAAAAAGCTAGAGTTAATCAGGCAAACCTTGCGTGAATCCGAAGTGCAAGGACTGCGTTTGCGTGGTACAGACTGGTTTTCCTGGGTGACGGCTGGCGCTTCTAATACCGTGCTGCTGACTGCTGAAACTGGTGTAGCAGAAGTATTAGTAACTACTGAAGATGCCTGGGTATTGACGGATGAAATTGAAGCGCAGCGTCTTCAGGATGAAGAACTGCCAGCTAATTTTAAGGTATATGTGAACCCTTGGGCTGATTATGCTGCCCGTGAGTCTTTCGTTCGTGATGTAACTGGCGGTGGAAAAACAATTAGCGATCGCCCCACCTCCAATTTATCCAATTTAGAAAAACCGTTACCCCCAACTCTGCAAAAACATAAACGGGTAATGATGTCAAGTGAATTAGAGCGATATCGTCAAGTCGGGCAAAAAGCTAGTCAGGCAATGACAGAAGTACTCAAAGCCGCCAAGCCAACTTGGACAGAATATCAATTAGCGGGTGCGGGTGCAGAGGCTTTATGGGCGCAAGGGTTACATCCAGCGCTGACACTGGTAGCGGGTGAGAGGCGTTTACCGCTGTACCGTCATGCCACAGCCACCGGAGAACAGATTGGACAGCAAGCAATGCTGGTGTTTTGCGCTAGAGGTTACGGTTTGTATGCAAATCTAACTCGATTTGTTTGTTTTGGTAAGCTTTCAGACGAACGAGCCGAATTGCATTCCCATGTGCGCGAAATAGAAGCAGTAGTTTTGAATTTGTGCCAACCCGGAACCAGTCTTGATGCAGTTTATCACGCCCTAGCTCAGGCTTATGAGCAACATGGATTTCCCAATGCCATCCGCGAACATCACCAAGGAGGAACCACTGGATATCTGGCGCGAGAAATCGTCGCCAATCCAACTACTACTGATACTTTGACAGAAGGCATTGCTGTTGCTTGGAACCCTAGTTTAGCAGGGGCGAAGATTGAAGATACTTTTGTGATTCTCAAGGATGGAAAGTTAGAAAATCTGACTTTCGATCCTAATTTTCCTAATGTTGAGGTAGAAGGAAGGTCACGCCCTGTACCTTTGTACAATTAAATAATTCGTAATTCGTAATTAAGTTTTGCAATGGGGATTTTAACCCCACCGCAAAACTTGCCGCTTGATAGAAGCGGGGAACTTAAATCCACAGAATTTGTTAAAAATTATGGATTTTCAACAAGTATTCGGTAAACCATTTGAAACTGAAGCCAGTGCGCCAGGAAGAGTAAATTTACTCGGCGAACATACTGACTATAACGATGGCTTCGTTCTGCCAACGGCGATTCCTCAATCCACGACGGTACAGCTAAGTTTGAGTAGCGATGCCTGCGGCGGGCTACGCCAACGCCATCATCACTTTTACTCGGAAAATCTCAACGAGCAAGTGAACATTTTAGATATAAACCATTCCCCGTCTGGATTTGCCAGTTATATTTTTGGCTGTATTGAGGTTTTGCAAAAAGCAGGACACACAATACCATCGCTTTCTGTCTACGTCAAATCATCGGTTCCGATGGGTTCGGGTTTGTCTAGTAGCGCGGCTTTGGAAGTAGCAACGCTGCGGGCATTACGCCAACTTCTCAACCTTCCCATTGATGATGTTGAAATTGCCCAATTTGCCCAGCAAGCAGAAATTCACTATGCTGGCGTGCAATGCGGCATCATGGATCAGATGGCTTCTAGTTTGGCTGATACTGAACATATCTTGTTTTTAGATACTCGGACTTTAGAACGCCGGGTAATGCCTTTGCCTGAGAATGCAGAGATTTTGGTGATTGATAGCGGCGTACCTCGCACCCTGGCAAGTAGCGGTTATAACCAGCGTCGGGCTGAGTGTGAAGAAGCGGCGCGATCGCTAGAAGTTAAGGCACTACGAGATATTACTGATGTTGAGGTAACAGAAAAACTACCCGAACCTCTACGGCGGCGTGCCCGTCATGTGGTTACAGAAGATAACCGCGTCTTGGAAGTATTGCAGGGAGTCTCATCTGAACGCTTTGGCGAATTGATGAACGCATCCCACGCCAGTTTGAGAGACGATTACGAAGTGTCCGTACCAGCACTAGATACTCTAGTCGAATTGTTGCAAAAAACTCCGGGAGTATATGGTGCAAGACTCACAGGTGCGGGTTTTGGCGGCGCTTGTGTCGCTTTAGTTGCAGCTGGTGAAGGAAGAAATATTGCAACCCATATCCTTGAACAATATAAGCAAGCAGGTTACACCGGGCAAATTTTGGTTCCTTCTTTGGAGTTAAGTGATGCAGCCTAAAGTTGTTTATGGAAACGCAGGCGTTGAAGGTGTAAATCGTTGGGGATGGTTCATGAGTCACTTTATCACCCCTGAAGACGATCCGCGTTCCACGGAAATGCTAGAAGTAAAGTGGGCTGTTCACAAAGCAGGTGACAGTAGAACTGAATGGGCAGTAAATAACCAAGCTGCGACACTTTCAATTCTCATTCACGGAGAGTTTCGCCTGCAATTTGAAGATAGAGAAATTTTATTATCTCGTGAAGGTGATTATGTTCTTTGGTGTGCAGGTGTGTGCCATTGGTGGGTTGCTGAGTCCGACTGCACTATTTTGACTGTCAGATGGCCTTCAAAGCCAGGTGATAGTGTTGCATTGCCTGGAGTGTCAAAGAGTTAGTTTGCTAAGTAATTGAGCATAATTAATATTAATTAGGTTCGATACTCGTTTATTTGTCAGGAATACTTTGCTTCTCAATATTAGATTTAAGATACAAAATCAGAGATTTAAGTAGGTTGGCTGAAATAATTATCGTTGCGATCGCCAAGAAGCATAAGTAAAAAGGGTTTGAGTTTTGTTTACTTTTCTTTACATAGTTGGTTTTTATTGTGCCAACTTACTTATCATTTTCAAAAATCTTTGATATCTACCCTACAAACTTAATTATCTCTATCTTTGGTATTTTTTTTAATCCGTCGAACTCACGTAGTATTAATCTAAAGATTTTTTGGAGATGAGTTTGTTTGACGTAAAGCCGTGATTCTCGTGAAAGATGCATCTAATGCGATCGACAAAATATCTAGACATATAGAAAATTTATTGCGAATTTCAAGTTAGTGAACTACACAAGCTCGCGTCTCAAAGCCAGGTATAAAACTTGTTTTATATCATATCCGCCAAATTATCCATAATAAAAAACCCCACCTCGCCAAAGCTGTGCTTTGTCTCCCCTGCCCGCAGGCGGGGAGGGGTGGGGTGATTAGATTTTAATAAGTAATCAAGCGGACATAGTATTACTTCTGAATTCTGAATTCTGACTCCTGAATTCTGCTGGATTGCGGCAAAACTGGAGTCATTAGGCTTTCTTAGATATCTGGGATTGACAGTGTATAGATTTAACTAATCAGCATTTGGTTTCATGCTAAAACGTAATTATCTACTTAAACACTTAAACTTTTTACTCGCAAATCCAGTATTAGTTATCGTACTAATGCTCACAGCATTGACTAGTGGTTGTCAAAAAAACGACCCGGCAGCAAATGCTCAAAGCCCGCCAGCATTGCCAGTAAAACTTCAAAAAATTGACGCAGGCACAATCGAAGAAAGTTCCGAGTTTGTGGGATCGTTGGAGGCGCAACAAAAAGTCATACTACAACCACAAATTCAAGGTCGAATTGAATCGATTCTCGTTTCGAGTGGTCAGCGAGTACAGCAGGGTACGCCGATCGCATCTTTGAGTTTAGATCAGGCTCAGGCCAATGTCGCCAGTTCGATCGCAGCTGCTAATTCGGTGCAAGCAGCATTGGCTACTGCTCAAGCAGAGCAACAACAAGCCGAAGCCCAACGTACCAAAGCAGCTGCAAATGTTCAACTGCAACGGACACAGTTCAATCGTAGCCAACAGTTGGTCAACGAAGGAGCCATAGCAAGACAAGAGTTAGACATTGCTAGAAATAATTTACAAACTGCTCAAGCAGACCTGCAAACATCTGAAAAGCAAGTCGCAGCAGCTAGAGCAGCCGTCCGCCAAGCACAGGCAAACATCCGTCAAGCTCAAGCAAGCACGGCTGCGGCGCGAGTCAGCCTCAATTTTAAGCAAGTGGTAGCACCCATTACTGGCGTAGTTGGTGAATTTCCAGTCAAGGTTGGATGATTATGTCAACATCGGACAAACAATCACCACACTCACACAAAACGATTCACTCGATCTCAATCTTTCTATACCTTCAAATAGATCGCGCCAATTACGAACGAACTTACCCGTGCAGCTAATCGATCCCACCACTCAGCAAGTGCTTGGTACAGGTGCGATTAACTACATTTCTCCAAATGTAAGTTCAAATCAACAGTCAGTTTTGAGCAAAGCCCGCTTTCGGAATTCCCAAGGGCAATTGCGCGATGGACAATACGTTAGAGCTCGCGTGATTTGGAATCGACAACCAGGTATCTTAATTCCCACCGTTGCAATTTCTCGCGTTGGTGGGCAAAATTTTGTGTTTGTCACCGAAAACAAAACCGTCAATGGCCAACAGCAGCAAGTTGTGCATCAGCGTTTAGTGCGCCTGGGAGATATTCAAGGGCCCAATTATCAAGTTATCGATGGACTTAAATCCGGCGAAACGATTGTAACTTCTGGCATTCTCAAACTTAGAGAAGGCGCACCAATTCAACCAATATCTTGAAGAAGGCAGAAGGCAAAAGGCAGAAGGCAGGAGGCAGGAGGCAGGAGGCAAGAGGTAAAAGTCTTACTATGCCTGGCATTCAAATTTTTAAAATGTCCTAACCTATGTGACTACCGCTATATCATAAATCCAGGATGGATAATTCATGATTTTTTCGATCGCGAATACCTTCATCAAACGCCCGGTATTAACTACCGTTTGCACTCTACTGATTCTGATTGTCGGTGGGGTGTGTATTCCGTTGCTGCCGCTTAATTACTTGCCAGATATTGCACCGATTCGCGTTCAAGTCTCAGCTTCCTATACTGGGGCGGATGTGGAAACTGTCGAAACTGCGGTGACAACTACGCTGGAGCGACAAATTAATGGCGTTGAGGGAATGCAGTACATGACCTCGAACAGTTCGGCAGGTAGTAGCCAAATTTCGGTATATTTCGGGTCGCAGGTAGATAAAAATATTGCTCAAGTTAACGTCCAAAATCGTCTCGCCCGTGCTACACCTCGCCTACCGACAACGGTGCAACAATTCGGTGTGACAGCACAAACATCTTCTACAAGTATTTTGTTAGTTTATGCTCTTTATCCCGAAAATAATGAGTATGACGCGCTGTTTATTAGTAACTATATCGATCTGAATTTGCGAGATCAACTGCTGAGAACGCCGGGAGTTGGGGATTTAACAATTTTTGGTGAAAAGCAATATGCAATGAGGTTGTGGCTCGATCCGAATGCGCTGGCAAGTCGAGGCTTAACTGTGGCAGATGTCTCTACGGCATTGCGATCGCAAAACGCAAAACATTCTCGCCGGAGCCGGAACGTTAGGTCAATCGCCTATCCCTCCAGGTCAAAGTTATGAAATTCCGTTGCGAGTCAATGGTCAATTTAAAGATGCGTCAGAGTTTGAAAATTTAGTTATTCAAGCCGGAAGTAATGGCAATTTAATTAAACTCCAAGATGTAGGTCGTGCAGAACTCGGCTCGGAGACTTACAGCAGCAATGCTAGAAATAATGGTATAGCAACCGCCAAGGCGGTTAAGCGATAAACTGGAAGTAGACCTTGATGAAAGCTCCAGTAGAACCTCTGGGAAACTGATGCCCAAACCTTATAGTTATGACCTCCGGCAAAAAGTGATCCAAGCAATCTTGCTT
>NZ_JAVRBQ020000166.1:0-60536 GCF_034531215.2 Nostoc sp. ChiSLP03a | reverse complement strand
TAGCGAATAATCTGTTAATAAGAACTTCACTTCGCTATTAGATAGCATATATTTAATTCGATTTGGTGGGTAAGTACTATCAATAGGTATATATGCACCACCTGCCTTATATATAGCAAGAATAGCAATGAGAAAGTTAATGTCGCGGTCTTTGAAAATTCCTACAAACTCTCCTTTACAGACTCCTAATTTTCGCAACAATTCAGCTAGCTGATTCGCTTGATGATTTAGCTCTTGATACGTAAGCTGAGTTTGTTGATGAATGACGGCTATATTGTTTGGAGTCTGAGATACTTGGGTTTCAAATAGTTGATTTATTGTCTGGGTAACAGGATACTGTTTAGTTTGATTATTAAACTCCATTAATATCTGGTGTCGATCGAAGTCTTTTAATAAAACAATCTCTGATATTTTCGTATTTACTTCATTAATACAGCTTTCAAGAATATTAATATAATATCTACTCATAAATTTTATACTTTCATCTTGAAACAAATGTTCTTTATACTCTATGTCAGCACTGAGACTTCCACAATCAACTTTAAAAAAAATTGTAATATCATTATTTAGTTGATTTAAAATACTTTTATTATGAATATTTTCTAAACAAACTACTATGTCAAAAAATGGATGGCGATTAGGATTTTTTGATATATTCAACAACTGGATTAATTCATCAAAATTACAGTTTTGATTGTTGTAAGCATTAATGATTGAATCTTTTACTTGAAAAAGAAAATCTTTGAATGACAGATGAGGTTTTATCTGAGTATGCAATGGAATAACTTTGTTATTTACCTCATTTAGAAAAATTTTATCATATATTGGTATTCCAATAATAATATCATTGTTTCGAGTATACTTTTGCAGCAATATATTCAATGCAGATACCAGTATCCAGTACATTGAAAAGTAAGAACCTTGAGCTAGCTTAATGATTGATTGAGATGAATCATTTGATAAATCAAAACTAATAGATTTGTTTCTACCGCTATAAAATAAAGGTCTTACATAGTCTAACATCAGATTTGTTTCAGGTAATTCTCCCGATAGTTTATTTATCCAATAAATTTTTTGAGATAATAAGTCATTAGATTTTAAATGTGTATTCATGCTTATTTCCTTGGAGATAATAAAATAAATATATAAAGTTAATATTTGCAACCAGCTTCTTATAACAAATAAAAATTAAATTACCTGATTACAAAACATTTTTCGAGTTTAAAGTATTTGATTGCCTGTTGAAGTACTCAAGATAGAATCTAAATCTAATGACATTTCTTTTTCTAAAATTAACAATTCAATATGGGGTTTTTGCTCTGTAAGCAACAATAACTCCTGAAGACGCACTTTAGGATTCGTTACTATGCCTTCGAGTAATATTTTGAAATGCTCCAATATATTAGTTATTGTTGCCGCATCAAAACGGCGAAAATCATAATTAATTCCAATCGTCAGTTCTGAGCCAGGATATCCAACTATATTTAGAGGATAGTTTGTTTTGTAATAGCTAGTTTGCTCAGAAATATTTAGACTTCCCCATTCTTGCAGAAACTTGCCTGTTTTTTGGTTCTCGAACACCACAAAGCTCTCAAACAAAGGCACATTACCCAGCACTTTACTGCACTTTTGAATATCTACCAGTGGAGAATACTCATACTCTCGAACTTCTATCAATTGAGTTTGTAATTGCTGAAGCCAAGGTAATAAATACTCGTCCAAATCTATCTTTATGTGGACTGGTAAGGTATTAACCATTTCCCCTACCATTGACTCCGATCGCTCTAAATCTACTGGACGACCAGAAGTAGTACAGCCATAAGTTACATCATTTTTACCACTATAGTAACTAAGGAGTATGGCCCAAACTCCCTGAACTATTGTATTCATAGTCAGGTGATGCTGTCTTGCTAATGAATCTAGATTTTTTGTAGTTGCTTCCGATAGACTGATTTGTATATCCTCATAGCGTTCTTCTAGATTGGACAAGTTGTTTGAGTATAGGTTAGTTAGGGGAGTAGGCTCTTTTACTTCATTGAGTTGCTGTCGCCAAAATTCCTCTGCTTTGGATAAATCCTGCTGTTTCAACCATTTAATGTAGTCTTTAAAACAACTGCCGTATGTTAAGGGTGCATCTTGACCCCGACAATATGCTTCATAAATTTCAATCACATCATTTAATACCAATGGATATGACCAACCATCGAGAATAATTAGGTTGCTACTCCAAACAAGATAGTAAACATCTTCTTGAATCTGGATTACAGCCACACGCATTAGAGGTGCTTGGGAAAAATCAAACCGCCGCAAGCGATCGCTGTCGAGAAAAGACTTTAAACGCTCTTGTTGTTCCAATCGATCGAGTTCCTGCCAATCCTGGTACTCTACAGGTACTTCTACTTGCCGATGCACAACTTGTAATGGTTTATCCAATTCTTCCCAATAAAAGCTGGTACGCAAGATTGTGTGCCGGGTTGCTACTTGCTGCCAAGCGTATTTAAAAGCAGCAACGTTCAGATTGCCACTAAAAGTGTAGACAAACTGTGAATGGTATAGTCCCATTTCTGGAGTGTGCAAACCGTGAAACAGCATACCATGCTGTATTGGAGATAGTGGGTATATGTCTTGAATATCTTCTTTCATAGTGTTTTATTTTTACTCCCTCGGTTGATTTTCTCTAAAAACAGATCGAGGTCTTGTTGATTGAAGTCTGCTTCTGGAAAGTCAGAAGGTGTATATCCTCCGACTTCACGAGAATGACAATGAGTCATAAGTATTTGCAACGCTTCTACAAACCCTTGTGCTAATCGTTCAATAGTGCTTCGTCGATGTATTTTTTCGCTGTACGTCCAATCCACTCTCAACTGGTTATTAACTACCAAAGCGTTGATATTGAGCATATAGGTCTCGCGGTTGCAAAGGCTGCGCGTTTGTCCTTGGGAACCTTGAGAGATTTTAAATATTGATGAGTCGGAAAATGTTTGATCGAACTGACCTAAATAATTGAAGACCACCTCAGCTTGTGGAAGCGATCGCAGTAACTCTACTCTGGCAGTATCCTTACTAAGGTAACGTAGGACACCATAGCCCATCCCCTTATTTGGAATGCTCCGCAGCTGCTCTTTGATCGATTTCAAAGCCTCTACGGGATGAGAGATTTTTCCCAAATCTAACAGCACAGGAAAAATAGATGTAAACCAACCTACTGTGCGCGACAAATCGACATTATCAAAAATCTCTTCCCGTCCATGACCTTCCAGAGCTAGTAATAGAGAATTATTGCCAGTCCATTCAGAAAAAGCTTGTACTAGTGCCGTGAGCAAGACATCGTTAATTTGTGTATTGTAAGCTTTTGGTACTTCTTTTAGCAATACTTGAGTCTGTTCCTGTGCCAAAAAAATTGAGATGTTCTGAGCCGAAGCCACTGTATTGTCGCCGTCAGCAAAATCGACTGGCAAAGGAGCAATTTTTTGCCAAGACTCTCTCAGCCAATAGTCCCATTCTTGCTGGAGAGTAGCTGATTGTGCATATTTCTGTAGACATTCCGACCAGTATTTAAACGAAGTTGTCTTTACTGGCAGTTGCGCTTTCTTGCCTTGGTTCATCTGTTGGTATGCTGTTTCCAAGTCCTCCAGTAAAATCCGCCAAGAAACGCCATCTACCGCTAAATGGTGAATGACTATCAGCAAATGGCTTGGTTGCTGCCCTAAGTCAAACAGAGCAACTCGTATCAATGGGCCTGTTGAGAGATTAAGACTGGCTTGTAATTTGGTAGCAGCTGTTTCGATGGCTAGTTCTTGTTCGCTTGCTGATAGGGCAGAGAAATCCAAGTGTATCCAGGGTATTTCTGCATCAGGGCTGGCTATAATCTGCTGCCAGCTAGACTCTGTTTGTTCAAAGCGTAAGCGGAGAGCATCATGGTGTAACAGCAGTTGCTCTACCGATTTTTCTAATACAGCTAGGTCAAGAACTTGTTTAACTTCTAGTAAGACTGCTTGGTTCCAGTGGTGGGGTTCGAGTAGATTCTGTTCAAAAAACCAGTATTGTATTGGTGTTAGAGAAGCTAAACCTGTAATCAGTCCTTGTTCAGCTTGTTTTACCTTTTTCGCAACTGCCACACTTGCCAAACCAGCAACTGTTTGATGTTGAAATAACTGTTTAACTGCCAGTTGTAGACCAGCCTCGTTGGCTTTGGTGATAACTACAATGGCAAGGATAGAATCACCACCTAACTCAAAAAAGTTATCGAAAATACCCACTTTATCCATACCAAGCACTTCTGCCCAAATTTCAGCCAGCTTGGCTTCTAAGAAATTACGAGGTGCTACTAGCTCTTTGCCTAATTCAGGTCTTGCTGTATCAGGTACAGGTAGTGCCTTACGATCAACCTTACCATTAGGTGTTAATGGTAACGCTTCTAGGCTGACAAAAGCAGATGGTACCATGTAAGGTGGCAACTTTGACTCTAAAAAGCTACGTAGTTCAAAAATTGCCAGTGTTTGCTCTTTTTGAGGAACTACATACGCGACTAAACGTTTAGAATTTACCGATTCTTCGCTGACTACAACTACAGTTTCTTTTACTGCTGGGTATTGGTTGATAGCTACTTCAATTTCGCCAAGTTCAATGCGAAAACCGCGTATTTTTACTTGGTGATCGATACGTCCAAGGTAATCGATATTACCATCTGCTAAATAACGAGCAAGATCCCCGCTCTTGTATAGGCGTGCGCCCGGCTTGTTGCTGAAAGGATCGGAAACAAACTTACCTAAAGTCAGATCAATATTATTGATATAGCCTCGTCCGACTCCTTCACCACCAACATATAGTTCGCCGACCATACCCACAGGCAAAGGCTTGAGGTTTTCATCTAATATGTATACTTTTGCATTATGGATCGGTTTCCCAATCGGTACTAATTTTTCTAGCCATTGTTCTGGTTGAGCAACCCGATAAGCGGCACAGATGTCTGTACATTCGGTCGGGCCGTAAGTGTTGACAATTTGTGTTTCGCAGGGAATAGAGTCGAGCCATACCTTGAGCCTAGATATTGAAATCGGTTCACCACCCAAAAATACATACTTCAATGTCTTTTTCATACACAAGCTTTTATCACCTTGATCTATCAATGGATAAAAGGCGCTCGGAGTGCAGTTGAGCCACGTCACTTGTTTGTTACAAACGGACTCAGCGATTTGTGCAGCGTCATAGCATCCAGATGATAAAATGTGCAACTCACCTCCAACGAGTAAAGGAGCATAAATATTCTTCTGCGTCAAATCAAAACTCAAAGAAGATATGAGTAAAACACGGTCATTGGAGGTAAAATCGAATTCCATTACAAACCAATTCATGAGGTTTGCAAAGCTTCGCTGATAGACTCCTGCACCCTTGGGTTTACCTGTTGACCCAGAGGTGTAGATCACATACATTAAATTGTCTGGTGTGACACCACTGACTTGATTTTCTGGGCAATGTTTGGCAATGGCTTGGGAATCAGCGTCGAAACAAATCACATCCCCTTTGTACTTCGATAACCGTTCTGCTAGCCGTTTATGAGTCAACAAAACGAATATGTCGGCATTTTCTAGCATGAAGGCCAAACGTTCCGGTGGGTACATCGGATCTAGCGGTACATAAGCACCACCCGCTTTGAGGATGGCTAATATTCCGATGACCATATCAAGCGATCGCTCCACACAAATCCCGACTAATACCTCTGGTTCCACGCCCAGCTTTTTCAGATAGTGCGCTAGTTGATTTGCTCTAGCATTCAGTTCGTAGTAGGTTAATTGTTTATCCTCAAATACTACTGCTACTGCATCAGGCGTGCGTTCTACTTGCGCTTCAAACAACTGATGAATACATTGTTGTTGAGGATATTCAACCTGAGTGTTATTCCACTCCACTAGCTGCTGATGTAACTCCTCAGCCGTTAATAGTGGTAAGTCAGATAATCTTGCTTGTGGATTTGCAACAATCCCTTCTAGCAAAGTACAAAAATGCTCTACTATCCGAGTAATGGTTTCAGCATCAAACAAGTCGGTATTATATTCTAAGCACCCCTTCAATTCTGACTCTGCATTCACTATGTGCAAGGTTAAATCAAATCTGGCAGTCTGGCCATGCGTCGGGAGCCAATTTAGAGTCAAACCAGGTAGTGTCAGTTGCTTTTGAGTGTCTTCCTGCCAAGCAAACATTACTTGAAACAAGGGCATCTGACTGAGATTTCTATCTGGCTGAAGTTTTTCCACCAATTGCTCAAAAGGTATATCTGCATGAGCGTATGCACCCACGCATACCTCGCGCACTCTATTCAACAATTCTAAAAAACTTGGATTACCAGAAAGATGAGTCCGCAGCACCAGGGTATTTACAAAAAAACCAATCAGCCCTTGAATCTCACTTTGGTTGCGGTTAGCAATTGGGGAGCCAACGCAGATATCTTCTTGCCCTGTGTAACGGTACAGTAAAGCTTGAAATGCTCCCAGTAGCGTCATAAACAAGGTTACTCCTTCCTGATTGCTCAAGGATCTGAGCATATCAGTTAGGCTCGCTGATAGCTCAAAAGAAGCAATTGCGCCTCGGAAGCTTTGGACTGGTGGCCGTGGGCGATCTGTGGGCAAAGCTAAAGTTGAAGCATCTGCCAACTGTTGCTTCCAATAATCAAGTTGCGTCTTTTGTAATTCCCCTTGTAACCACTGACGCTGCCAAATAGCAAAGTCTGCGTATTGAATAGAGATATCAGGCAGGGGAGATGCTTTGTCGATGGAAAAAGCTTCATAGAGTCCTGCTAATTCACGAATCAGCACTCCTATAGACCAACCATCAACGGCAATGTGGTGGATCGTGAATAGCAGCAAGTATTCTTCGGCACCTGTTTGTAGCAACATGACTCGCAGCAACGGGCCAGTCACTAAATTAAAAGGTTTTTGAGCTATCTCTGTTGTTAACCGTTCAACTTGTTCTTGTCGTTTCACTTCTGACATCGAGAGCAAATTCACCACTGGCAGCGTCACAGTTACAGCAGGATGAATAATTTGAATTGCTTCTTCCTCAAGCATCTCAAAAGTAGTACGTAACGCTTCATGGCGCCGCACAATCTCATTGAGACTTCGCTCTAACGCATCCACGTTAAGCGTACCTAACAACTGTACGCACGCTAGTTCGCTGTAGTAAGGATTGTCGATATCTAACTGTTGAAGAAACCACAGCCGTTGTTGAGAAAAGGATAGGGGAGCAGGACTTATTTGAGCACGTTTGGGAATAACCTCTAATTGAGAGCGAGAGTCAACTTCACCGCGCAATCGCTTTGTGAGAAGCTCCTGTTGAGCGAGTGAAAGCTTTGACCGTCGTTTTAAAATTTCATCTTTTCTTGTTTCCATAATCCCCCCTATCAAACTACGATAACTAGCAGTACCTTCTAATCCATAATTTTGACCTTGACATATTCAGGAATAGGCTGTATTTGCGTTAGATCGTTTTCTAAAATCTCCAAATCTCCATTTTTTTCAATCTCATGAAAACCTGCAAATTTATAAGATATATACATCATTCGATTACGATTATTTGAAACAAACTCAGCCCGCAAACGAACATTATTATTCTTAGCTAATGTCATAATATGATTTAGCATAATTGTGCCGACACCTCTGGACATAACCCGACAAGACATCAGCAAAAGCTTCAGAGTCCATACAACCTCCGCACATTCTACAAGAGCTAGCCCAATTTTTCCATAACTGCCGTATTTATCTTCTAAACTAGCAATTAGTATTTTATGTTGATTTGATTTTCGGAAATGATTCAGTTCATCATAGGAGTATGTATAACCAGTTGTATTTAATTGATTAGTTCTTAATGTTAACTCTTCGGCTCTTTGTAAATCATCTTCTTGAGCGTCAGAAATAGTAAAAGTCATATTTAGTGTAGCTAAAAACTCGTCTTGAGTACCAATAAATTCTTTTTCCGAATTATTTCGTTCAATATCACTAATATACATTAATCTTCTCAGTTTTGAATCCTCTGTAATAAAACGAGGATTCATTTCTGGTTTATCTAAGATATCCGTTAAATCAGTTACATTAATACAATGTACTTCAGCAAGAGAGAAATTGACTTCTTCAAGTTCAAATAACTGGTCATCGATAAAGGCAAATACATTGATACCAATATTGAGCGACTTAGCAATTTCTTGAATAGAACTCGATTTTGAATTCCAATTGATTTGGGGATAGAGAAAATATTCGTATAGCCCAAACTCCTGGATTTTTTCCATTGCTCTGGCATAGTCATTTTTACTGGCAATAGACTGCAAAATACCTCGACTATCTAATGTTTTGATAATATCGATTCTATCGGGGAACAGGTAAACACAGTCATCCTCTAACAAAACACCATCCCAAAGCGTGTTATCTAAATCCCAAACTACGCATTTGATAGTTTTTTTATCGACTTGTTTATCGCTTAAAATTTCAGTGTTTGTGCTAATCATATTCTCACATCATTGCCAGTAAGTTTTGAGAATTGACAGTGGAAGCAGGTTTTGATATGTACTCTTGATAACCGTAATCAGCGATGGTAATCTGTTGTATTTGTGTACTTCCTTCAATGATTTCCATAATTTTGGCATCTCGGAAATATCTAGCAACCGAATATTCATTAGTACAACCATTAGCGCCGTGAATTTGTACGGCATCATTTGCGACTTTAGTTGCTGTTGTAGATGCAAAATATTTGGCGATTGAAGTCTCTGTGATGGAATTGGGATCGCCAATTTCTTTGAGATAGCCAGCTTGATAGCATAGTAATCTTGCTGCTTTCACATTGACTATCATCTCGGTAATCATTTGCCGAATTAATTGGTGTTCTTTCAAATAAACATCAAACTGTTTTCGTTCACTCGTGTAATGAATGCAGTCTTCTAGGCAGGCTTGAGCAATACCTACAGAACCCCATGCCACACTATATCTTCCATAATCTAATGCAGAAGAAGCTATATAAGAGAAACCAAAACCCAATCTGCCTACCAGGTTTTCTTTAGGAATTCGACAATCTAGAAAGTTTAATTGAGCAAGCATTGAAGCCCGAACACCTAATATTCCAGAAATAGGTTGTATTGAAAATCCTGGACTATTCTTTTCAACTAAAAAAGCAGAAGGTTTACCCGAACATTGGGCAAATACCAAAAATACATCTGCAATTTGCCCGTAAGTAATCCATTTTTTATTTCCATTTAAAACATAAGAGTCACCAGAAAGTGTTGCTGTGGTTTCTATACTTTTGGCATCGCTACCTACGTTTGGTTCACTTAAGGCGAAAGCAGCTATAACTTCACCAGATGCTAATTTTGGCAGCCAATACTCTTTTTGAGACTTATTACCCCATCGACAAAGAGCATAAGAAACCATACTGTGAACTGTGAGCAAACTCCGTAAAGAAGAACATCCTCGTCCAACTTCTTCATTAAGAAGACCATAGGTAATAATATCCATACTTTTGCCACCAAATTCTTCAGGTAATACTGCACCCAAATATCCTTGATGAGCAAACTTTTCTATAACTTTTGAAGAGGTATACTCTTCTTGGTCGAAGGAATTTGCATGAGGTATAATTTCTTCGTTTACGAAACCTCTAAACTTAGATTTATCATCTTTTTGTTGAGATGTCAACTCAATTTTCATGATGATTACTTGTTTGGTGGAAAGGATGGTAATTGTTATATTTCTTCATTTTTATGCGACTAAAGTTGTTTTCCGTTCAACTAAACGAATCATAGAATTTATAGTTCTGAAGTTATCAAGTTCCAGGTCTTCATTGTCAATAGTAATTTGAAATGCTTGCTCTATAAATAAGACAAGTTGCATAGCAAACATGGAATTGACAAAACCAAGGGCAAATATATCTTCATCTAACTGCAAATCATGATTTCGGAAAAATCGGGATAAAAATTCTCTAATTTTTACTTGTATTTCTGACATTTTTCAATTTGCCTTGATTTACAGAATGGCTAAGGACTTTGTTTTCATATCCAATTTCAAATTGCTCCATTGTAAGTATAAAAACCTTGCCCACTCTTGCGACCAAATAACCCGGCATTTACCATTTTTTTCAGTAATTGACAGGGCCTATATTTGCTGTCGTTGAAACTTTCATACAAAACTTCGATAGAAAAAAGAATCGTATCCAATCCAATTAAGTCAGCAGTTTCTAGAGGGCCCATCTTGTGCCCAAAACAACTTTTAAAAATTCTATCCACTTCTTCCACTGAAGCAACTTGGTCTTGTAGCAAGAAAATTGCTTCATTAATCATCAACATGAGAACTCGATTAGAAACAAAACCTGGCGCATCATTGACGAGGATGCTTTCCTTACCCATCTGAGCCAGTAATTCTTTCGCTGTTGAGATTGTTTCATCAGATGTGTGATACCCGCGAATCATTTCAACCATCGGCTTCATGGGAACCGGGTTCATGAAATGCATACCAATCACTTTATCAGCACGCTTAGTTAATGAAGCAATGCGAGTAATGGGAATAGCAGATGTATTAGCTGCAAATATAGTTTGTTCTGGACAAATCGCATCAAGTTGTGCGTATACTCCCTCTTTAATATCCCACTTTTCGGTGACATTTTCAATCACAAATTCTGTATCTTCAAGAAATTTATAGTTTGTAGAAAATTTAATTCTTTGAAGAGTGGTATCAGGATTGTCTACTTTTTCATTTTTATTGAAAAAACCTTGAAAACGGATATTATTTCTGATTTGTTTGTTAGCAGCTGACAAAATCTCTTCGGAAATATCTACTAAAATTACGTGATGACCGCTCTGGGCGAGACTTTGGGCTAACCCAATTCCCATCACACCTGCTCCGACAACACCGACAGTTTGAATTTTCATAATTTTATCCTGCAATGACTAACTTTTTCGATCTAGTTTGACAATTGCACATTAAGAGTTTTGTTAATCTCTCCAGTTACACTTGTTTCGTTTCTAGATAATTGTTCTAACTCTTCTATGAGAATTTCTTCAATCACCAAAGCTAATTCATCAATAGTGGGAGCTTCAAAAAGAGAACGAACAGGTAGTTCTATTTGAAAAGTTTTGCGAAGCTGAGAAATAAGTACAGTTCCCGTCAGAGAGTCTCCCCCTAAAGCAAAAAAGCTGTCATGAATACCTACTGGCTCTATACCCAGTAACTCTTGAAAAACTTCAACTAGTTTTTGCTCTACGTCATTACTAGGAGCAATGTATGCATTTTTTAAGTTTGGTCTAGAGTGACGAGAAGATAAATTAACTGTTTGGGCAGTATTTTTTTGTTGTAAAGGTTTTAATCTAATCCATTGGTCAATTCTAGATTGTAAATTCCCAGTTGAAACAACTATTTGATGATATTGACTCCATAAAATAATCCGTTCAAGGGCATTAATACCTTCTAAAGGTTCGATGGCGAATTCAGCCAAAGTTGTATTAGCAGGTATTTGTGAATTGTCTACTGCAAATCGCCACGCATCCCAGTTAATGCTCATCCAAGGAACAGGATTTATCTGATTGTGCTGGGAAGCAAAAGCATCCATGAATAGACTGGCTGCTGAGTAGGTAACAGAGCCTAATCCTCCTAAAACTGAGGTTAAGGAAGACATTAATAGACAAAAATCAAGGTTTTGAGACTGCAAAACTTCTTCTAATACTAAGAGTCTTTGTATTTCTTGCTGAAGTTGCTGTTGACACTTTCTTGGGTCTATCTCTACGATAGGGTTAAATAACTTATCTGCGGGTATTTTAGTTGTGTGGAATACCCCATTTATTTGACTAAACTTGTTTTGTATTAAATTTACCACATCAGCGCTTTCGATTAAGACTTCTGCACCCAAATTTTCTAGTTCTTGCACTTTGAAAATCTTGCGGCTGATGTTATTTTGAGCGTTGTGAGTTTTCAGCCACTGTTCCCACTCCTGTCGATTGGGAAAATCTTCAGCTTCTAAAATCAGCAGCTTTGCCTGTAGTGTCTTTGCTAGATGTTCGGCTACTACAAGTCCTATGTCTTCCAGTCCACCTGTAATCAAGTAGACTCCTTTTTCCTTGAATCTGGGTGTTTTGGGTAAATTTACATCTAATTGGACAGACTCAAAGGTTTGCACCCAACGTTCCAAACTACGGTAAGCAATAACTGAGTCAGAGGAATTGGTTTGGAGTTCCGTCAGTAGTTGTTCTACAAATTTTTCTTCTTGCCAACTTCCTGGTGAGGGAATAGCAACATCAATACTACGACATTTTATATTTGAATATTCTTGTGGGATGACCTTAACAAGTGCAAGGAGTGTTGCTTTTTCTGGACAAAGATTTTCAACTCCAGTTACAGCTTGCATATTGTTGGAGATAATTGCAATCTGTAACTCATTTGTAAAATTCTGTTTTCCTAGCGCTTGTGTCAACAATAATAAACTTTGGAATCCTTCTGTCGGGTTAAAGTCTCCAAGTTCTGACTGCGTTACACTCCATAGATGAATAATTCTTTGTGGTATGAAGTCTTGAGCGCGAAGTTCTTTGAGTAGGGTATTGTAATCATCTTGTTGTTGAGGCGCTATTGTATATGCACGCTTACCCAGATGCTCTCTTGAAGATTCACTCGTAGTCTCAAATTGTTTTCCAATTCTGACGGTAATGACATCATGACCTTCAAGTTCGAGTCGCTGCACGATTTGAGCGCCTAACCCATACTCATCAACAAATATTAACCATCGTTCTGCTTGTTTGACCTGACCGTTTGATTGTGGTGGTAGCGAACGTTTCCATGAAGGGATGTAGAACCAGTCAGCAATGTTGGGCTTTTTGCCAAATGAAACTTCATGCGTTTTGTCGGCTTCAAGTAATGCTGTAAATGCTGCTGGTGCTTTGAGGGTTGTTTGTGTAGTAGCCTGAGCGACAATTATGTGGTCTGTGAAAGGTGCGAATTCTGAGAAAGCTGTCACCTGCACAAAACCATGAGATTTGAGTTCTTGTTGCCACTGCTCTTTGGATAAAAAGGGATTGCACATGTTACGATCGCTTTCTAAATCCTCTATCGGATTCATCAGCAGCGCGTCAATGAACTCAAATTCCAAGCGTGGTTGAGTTGTTTCCCAAAAAAGAAGCAAACCTCCAGGAGCGAGTAAAGAGCGAATGCGATCGAGAGTTTCTCCAATATTTCGAGCAACGTGCAACACTTGGAAAGCTACAATTACATCAAAGCTGTGGCTTGAGTATCCTTGTTCTTGTAGCGATCGCTCAAGGTCTAGCAATTGGTATTCAATAAATGGATAATCGCTAAATTTCTTCTTAGCTGCATTCAAGAAGAAACCTCCCACATCAGTGAAGGTATAATTAGTTTTGTCTGATGGCAATATAGGTAATAACTCTGCCGTGCCGGTGCCAGTTCCAGCGCCAAGTTCCAGAATTCTGAGATTCACTTGAGGAGGTAGTGCTTTTGACACTTGTTCTAAGCATACCCGCATGATTGAGTTGTAGTACTTATTTTCAGGCAATTGTTGGACTGAAAATTCTCCTGACTTTAATAAGGTGGAAACATGGAACTCTAATGGTTCTTTTTTACCAGTCAGTAGAGCTACCATATTTTCGCCATACAGTTGCAGCAAATCTATTTGTTGCGGTGTGTCTGCCCATTTGGTTCTGACTTCTTCTACCAAAAGCTTATTAACAAAGTCTATTGATATTGGTAAAAAGTTACTAAACAGCCCTTGTTCTCGATTTAACTGACCTTGCTCTACCAATATTTCTAGCCATCGACTGAACAATTCTCTATAGGAAGGAATAATCTGACATTGGTCAAATAACTCTTCCAAAGAATACTTTTTAGTGGGATTGCTAAAAGCTCCTAAATGTGCTGTTGTAAGCTTAATATAAGCAATACATAAACGATCTAAACACTCTCTTTTCTCTTGAGCAATTGGCTCGTCAAGTTCCGAAGCCCCTATGCTGGCTTGGAGTTGACCAGCTTCTACTAAAGATTTCCAAAGCTCTGATGCTGTTAACTTGGGTTGGGAATTTATTTGTGCAGGTAATAATTTTTGTGGTTCAATCCAATATCTTTGTCGCTCAAAGGGATATGTTGGCAAGGGAAGGCGGTATCGGCGCTCATGGGTATGGAATCCCGACCAATCTATCTTAATTCCTTCAAGCCATAGTTGTCCTAATGTGTTGAGGATAAAAGCAACGTCTGACTGGCGCTCATAAGCATAGCGCAGCGAGGATAATATTACTTTGCGATCGCCAGAAACATTATCTAAGCATTGCATTGCTAAACTGCTTAATGCTTGTCCTGGCCCCACCTCTAAGAAAATTGGACTGTATTTTGTCCACAATTGATTTACTCCATCAGCAAAACGCACGGGTTGGCATAGATGCTGTGTCCAATAGCTGGGATTTGTGGCTTGCTCTGCTGTAATCCAAGTTCCGGTAACGTTAGATATATAAGGAATTTGCGGTGGTTTGAGGCTGATAGTTTGCACCAGTTCGGTGAAAGAGTCAGTGATCGCCTCCATCATGTAAGAATGAAAGGCATGGGAAGTCTGCAATTGCCGACAGGCTAACCCCTTAGCGCTCAACTCGCGTGCCAATTCCTCTACAGCCTGTGTAGTTCCCGCAAGCACACACTGAAATGAGCCATTAACTGCTGATAAGGAAAGGTTTTTATTCAAGAAAGGTTGCACTTCTTCTTCTGTTAAGGGAACTGCTAGCATTGCTCCCCCTGGCAACTCTTGAATCATTTGCGCTCTTTTGGCAACAAGAGTAATCGCATCTTCTAGAGACAATACTCCGGCTATTGTTGCTGCGGTATATTCACCGATGCTGTAACCAATCATCGCTACTGGACGAATGCCCCAGGATATCCATAATTGAGCTAAAGCATACTCAATGGCAAACAGTGCTGGCTGCGTCAGGTATGTTTGATTTAGTTTTTGGGCGGCGGGATCTGGTGATTGGCGATCGCGACCAAGCATTTGGCGTAAATCTATACCCGATTTTTCTTTGGTTGTTTCGGTTGTTGAATGGGAAGTAGGATAAATAACTTCTTTGAGATTAAGACCTAAAAGGGGTTCAAACAACGAGCAACAGCGATCGAGGTGTTCTCTAAAAGTTGGTTCAAACTGGTATAATTCAGAACCCATGTTGAGATAATGAGTTCCCAAACCAGTAAACATCAAGACTACTGGGCGCTCATTCATATCCTGAGTGCTAGTTAAGACTCGTTTAGGATTTTGGAAAGCTGCGATCGCATCTTCAGTATCTTGACAAACAACTGTCCGCCGATGACTCAAACCATGTCGCCCAACTTGCAATGTATAAGCCACATCTGCAAGGTTAATTTCTGGGTGCTGTTGCAAGTGATTAACCAAATTTGTAGTCGCCGTCTCCAAAGCAGAGTCAGTTTTGGCAGAAACTACCAGCAATTGATACTTTCTCCCCTGCTCCCCTGCCCCTCTGCTCCCCTGCCCTACAATAGGTGCTTCTTCTAAAACAACATGAGCATTAGTCCCCCCAAGACCAAAAGAACTAACCCCAGCGCGGCGTGGTGTCCCGTTTGTTTGCCATGCAGATAGTTGGGTATTAACGTAAAAAGGGCTGTTGGCAAAGTCTATTTCGGGATTTGGTTCTTCAAAGTACAAGCTGGGTGGTATTTGTTGATGCTTTAAAGCCAAAACAGTTTTAATTAAGCCTGTCACCCCAGCAGCTGTATTCAAATGGCTGACATTAGGTTTAACCGAACCGATCGCACAAAAACCTTTCTTACTGGTTCTGGCACGAAATACTTTTTCTAGCGCTCGAATTTCGATTGGATCGCCCAAGGCTGTACCAGTACCATGAGTTTCAATGTAGGTAATGGTATCAGGTTCAAAGTCGGCGATCGCTTGGGCTTGGGCGATCGCTTCTGCTTGACCTGCAACGCTCGGTGCTGTATAGCTGACTTTTACCGCACCATCATTATTAATAGCTGAACCTTTAATCACTCCATAAATATAGTCGCCATCTGCGACGGCATCCTCTAATCTCTTTAAGATCACAATACCCACGCCTCTGCCAAAAGGGCCGCCTTGGGCTTTAGCATCAAAAGCGCGAGTGTGAGCATCAGCAGAAGCCATCCCACCAGTTTGATAGAAATAACCTTCTACTTGGGGAGTTTGGATCGCGATACCACCAGCCAGTGCCATATCGCACTGGTAACTTTGCAACCCTCGGCACGCTAGATGAACAGCTACTAAGGAAGTGGAACAAGCTGTACCAACACTAATACTCGGCCCTTTTAAATTTAACTTGTAAGAAGTTCGTGTAGAGATAGAATCCTTATCATTGCCAAGGGCAATTTGCATATTCAGGGATTTGAGCAAGTCAGGGTGTGAGGCGAGATTATTCAGCAGGTAAGTACTTAGATTGCCCCCAGCATATACACCAATCAGGTTATTGTCTGTTTTTGGATCGTAACCAGCATTTTCTAAAGCTTCCCACGCACACTCTAAAAAAACTCGCTGTTGTGGGTCGAGAATCTCAGCTTCTCTAGGAGAGTAGCCAAAGAATGAAGCGTCAAACATCTCGATGTCTTCTAGCACAAACCCTGCTTTTACATAGTTAGGGTCTTGCAAACAAGTTGGATCTACGCCTTGTGCGATTAATTCTTCATCGCTGAAGGGTGAAATAGACTCTACACCGTTGCACAAATTCTGCCAAAACTGAGCCACATTTTTGGCTTTGGGAAACCGACCTGCCATGCCAATTACGGCTATTCCTTTCAATCGATTACTCATACACTCTCCTCCTGAGTTTCATCAGCTCCATTTCTTCTTCAATTGCTGCTTCTTGCCTCTTGGCACGCTCTTGGGCTTGCTCGAAGGCTGGCGGCTGTTGATTTTGTGTCTGGCTGAGATATCCTGCCAAGACATTGATGGTGGGATATTCAAATAAGTCAGCTGTGGAGATATCACAGTTTAAAGCCGCCTGCAATTTACTGCGTACCTGTACCATGAGAAGTGAATCGCCACCTAGCTCAAAGAAGTTGTCGTGGATACCTACTTGTTCGCTGCCCAGGAGTTCTTGCCAGATCGAAGAGATTTTTTGCTCGATTTCGTTTCTGGGAGCAATATAAGTAGTACTCAGTTCTGGTCTTGAATACGTTGGTTTTAAGAGGTTATCTTTGTTTGTAGCTTCTGGATTGGGTGAGTAATTCACGAGATCCGGCTTGATTTGAAGTCGGAAATCATGGGTTGAGACTAAAACTTGGGAAAGCGTATTTTCCAGAATCCGGTTGAGAGCTTCTATCCCCTCAGCAGGTGATAACCCTTGCTCAAGCAGCTGTTTTTGATACGTTTGGGCAGGTGTGAGAGATTTTTTCGGCTCTCTAGAACTGAAAGCTACGGATACTTTAGTGTCTTTGTTTTCCCCAATAGATAGGGAGTCTTGATTTTCCAAAGATACAACAATCTTACCAATATGTTTCGCTCTTGCCATCTCTTCAAAAGCACGAGCCACGGAATTAATGGCAAAGACCTGATAAGGCAAGGGTTGAAAATTTCTCTGGTGGAAATGTTGTACTACTTCGCGCCACAGGTCGCTAAAGTTGGGAAGTTGTCGGTCTACGTTAATAGCAAAGAACGATAAGCATTTTGCAAAGACTTTTAGACCTAGTTGGCTGTTATTGAGAATATCCCGCTTACCAATTTCTAGGAAGCGTCCGTAAGGTGCTAATACGTCTAGACTTTTGGTCAAGAATTCTCCAGCAAGGGAATTCAAAACTACGTCTACACCTTTGCCATGGGTGCGTTGCATCACTTCCTCAGCAAAAGCAACAGACCTAGAATCAAAGACATGCTCAATCCCAATTGAGTGCAGAAACGCTCGCTTCTCTGGATTACCCGCCGTGGCGAAGATTTCTGCTCCTATCCACTGAGCAATTTGAACTGCGGCCATGCCAACTCCACCAGCCGCAGCATGAATCAGAACGCGATCGCCTTTACTCAACCGACCCAATTGCATCAGGGAATAGTAAGCTGTAGTAAAGGCTACGGGAATTGTTGCTGCTGCTTCTAAACTCAAATGTTTAGGTTTGAGTGCAACTGATAAAGCAGAAGTCGTGAGGAATCGGCTAAAGCAACCATCGCCAAAGGCAATCACTTCGTCTCCGATTTCAAATCCCTCAACGCCTTCTCCTAATGCAACTATTTTTCCAGCACACTCCAAACCGAACTTGAGATCGGCATCAGTTGGGATAGGAAGCATTCCTAGAGCCAGAAGTACTTCTTTAAAGTTAAGACCAGTTGCAGCCACCTCAATTTCTATCTCTCCTCGTCCTGGTTGCTGTCGCGATCCTGATTGAAATGTCAAAGTATCTAAAGTGCCAGGAGAAGAAATTTGTAAACAAAAGTTTTGGTTTTCGGAAATAGGAGATTTTTTGGGGATGACATCTACTTTTCTCAAAGTATACTCTTCTATCTCAACCAATTCTCTCCCTTGCTCATCCATAATCGTGATATCAAATTTCAGAGTATCATTCCGAGATTTGTCATTTTTAGTGGATCTAATGTGACTGTATACTTTCTCAGGTAAAGATTCTCTAAACGTCAATTTTTTATAAGAAAATGGTAAGTAAGCACTATTTTCTTTGATGCTCAGAAAACCAACGGCATTATCTAGTAAAGCCGGATGTAATTTATATAAATTAAGATCGTTGGCAAATTGGCTAGGTATTTCTAGGATAGCTAAACCTTCATTTCTACCGAATTTTGCCTGTTTGAAGTTGTTCCATCTAGAGCCAAATTCTATATATCCTCCTTGAAGTTTAATTTCCCTTTCTGCATTGGTAATTTCCTGTTCGTTACATCTGGCTATAATTGCTTCAATGTCATATTGATTAGTAAATTCTGTTTCGATAAAGGCTATTTCTCCTCTAGCATGTTCTAACCATTTATCTCCCTCAGAGTTAGATTGACTGATGATCGAGAATTCAAATTTATCTCCCTGTTTTTTCAACAGTGTCCGAACTTCTTTTTCTTCATCAGCTTCTACCACTAAGGGCGAGAGGAAATACATTTCACTGATTTCTATTGGGCGATTTTCGCTATGCTTTTCAAAAGCAGCCTTAGCCATTTGCAGGTAAGCTGTTCCTGGAAGTGTCGCTTTTCCCATGACTATGTGTTCATTCAAAACCCAATGTTTGATGACGCTAAACTTCGAGATATATATTTCTTGCTCTGAACTCTCCACTATGCATTGCTCAAATAATGGATGGTTCACTGCTTGAAATTGAGGTTTGATAATCTGGGTTGCGGCTGTGGCTGCCATACCAACTTCCTGCCAAGCAGACCAGTTAATGGATGTAGTAAATATGCCATCTCGATTACTCTTATAGTGAGCAAAAGCGTCCAGAAAAGCATTAGCACTGGCATAATCTACCTGTCCTAATTCTCCTTGAATGGCAGTCATTGAAGAACACAAAACCAAGAAATCTAGCTGAGTATCCTGAAAAATACTATTAATAACTAGCGTTCCTTTCACTTTCGGAGCTAGAACCTTTGCTGTCATTTCCGCCGTTTTTAGCTGAATGATTCCACCTCCTGGAATTCCAGCAGTATGAATCACACCATTGAACTCACCAAAATGCTTCTGCGCCTTTGCGATCGCCTCAAGCATTTGTTCGCGATTGGTGACATCAGCACTCACCACCAAAATTTCTGCACCCAACTGTTCGAGTTCTTGGAGTTTTTGAATCTTGCAGCTAATAGTATCTTGCTCACCATGAGCCTTCAGCCACTCTGACCATTGGTCTTTTGCTGGAAATGATGAACGTCCTGTGAGCAGTAATTTTGCCTTTACAGTCTTCGCCAGATGCTCTGCTAAAACCAGTCCAATGCCACCTAATCCACCAGTGATTAAATATACGCCTTTTTCTTGTAGCTTTGGTATTTTTGTAGAGGCTGGCTTTAAGGAAACAGGTTCAAATTGTTGTACCCAACGATGATTTCCTCGGTAGGCGATAACTGAGTCAAAAGATTGTGTTTGTAGTTCACTCAGCAATTGTTCTATCAGTTTCTCTTGCTGCCAAGATTGATTTGAAGGAGTAGTAATATCAATGCTGCGACAACTGATATTTAAATACTCTTTTGGTATGACCTTGACAGGCCCAAGAATAGTTGCCTTTTCAGGACAAAGAATTTCATCTCCAGTCACTTCCTGGATGTTGTTGGAGATGACGGCTATTTGCAGTTGTTCGCTAAAATGATGTTTCCCAAGTGCCTGAGCGAGAAATAGCAGACTATAAAATCCTAAATCTTCTGTGCCAACTACTGATTCTGTATTATTAACAGGTGTGACATTCCATAAATGCACAATTGTATTTGGGAATTTGTCTTCTGCTAGAAGTTCTTTGAGCAAAGCATCATAGTCATCTGGTTGTTGGGGATTTAAGGTGTAGTGGCGATCGCTTAGTTTTCTCAACTTTGATCCGATGGTGAGTGCGATCGCATCTTGACCTTGCTGTTTCAATCGATTCACTAATTCTTCACCCAATCCGCACTCATCGGTAAACACCAGAGTGCAAGCCAAAACCGATTTTTCACTCTTGGGTTTTTCGGGTAGTGGAGAGCGTTTCCATGATGGGACGTAGAACCAGTCAGCAATATCTGACTTTTTACCCGTTACAGAGGCGACAGGCGTCTGTAAACTTGTCTTGACAGTTGGTGCTGGTTTTTGGTCATGAATCCAGTAACGCTGGCGCTCGAAGGGATATGTTGGTAAGGGAAGACGATGACGGCGCTCATGAGCATAAAATCCCGACCAATCCACATTTACTCCAGATAGCCAAAGCTTACCTAATGTGTTCATTAAGAACGCTACATCTGAGTGTTTTTCTTGAGGATGTCGTAATGAAGATAATGCGATCGGTTCTGAATGCTTTTTGGCGAAGGTAGATAAAGTATGTCCAGGCCCAACCTCCAGCAGGATGCGATTTGGCTCTTGCAGTAATACAGAAATTCCCTCCGAGAAGCGAACACAGGAGCGTAAATGTTTCGCCCAATAATTTGGATCTGTGGCTTGCTCTGCCGTAATCCAAGTGCCCGTAACATTGGAAATAAAAGGAATTTTCGGGGGATTTAGTCTAACTTTACTGACTTCCTTCTCGAATGGCTCCAAGATGGTTTCCATCATCGGAGAATGAAAAGCGTGGGAGGTATGAAGGCGACGACATTCTATCCCTTGAAGCTGGTTTTGCAATGCATCGATAGCATCATTAGTTCCCGATACTACACACAAAGCTGGTGCATTACTAGCAGCTAAGGACAAATTTTCATTCAGTAAACCTCTAACTTCCGCTTCTTTTAAGGGTACAGAGAGCATCGCACCAGATGGAAGTTGTTGCATCAGTCGCCCACGAGCAGCTACCAGTCTTAAGGCATCTTCAACAGACATTACACCAGCTAAACAGGCAGCGACATATTCCCCAATGCTATGACCAATCATCGCTTGAGGAGAAATCCCCCACGACATCCACAATTGAGCCAAAGCGTATTCTATGACAAACAATGCAGGTTGAGTAATGTCAGTTTGTTGCAGTTTTTCGGCTGCGGTTTTTGATTCAGACTCGCCCGGATAAATTAGCGATCGCAAATCGAACCCCAAATGTGGTTGCAGCAATTGACAGCAAAAATCGACTTGTTCTTGAAAAACTGGCTCAGTCTGGTAAAGTTCTTTACCCATGTCTACATACTGAGCGCCCTGTCCAGGGAACATGAAAGCAATGGGGCGATCGCTATTTTCAACTAAACGAGTCAAAACTCTTTGCGGATCTCGTAAGGCGCTGGCTGCATCCTCGATATCTTGGCACACCAGCACGCAACGATGATTAAATTCACCACGTCCTACTTGCAGGGTATGGGCAACATCCGCTAAGTTCACATCGGGATGTAGCTGGAGGTGATTAGCCAGATTTTCTGTTGCAGTTTCTAAAGCTGAGTTAGTTTTGGCAGAAAGTACTAACAACTGCCAAGGCCGAGAAGGGCTAGACGGTTCCAGCACTGGCGCTTCTTCTAAAATGACATGAGCATTAGTCCCACCAATACCCAAAGAACTCACACCAGCACGACGAGGAGTACTTTCCGTTTTCCATTCTGTGAGGGTTGTATTTACATAAAAAGGGCTGTTGGCAAAATCAATTTGGGGATTGGGTTGCTCAAAATTTAAACTGGGTGGTATCTGCTGATGTTTCAGAGCTAAAACTGTTTTAATCAGTCCGGCTATTCCAGCCGCCGCGTCTAAATGACCGATGTTTGTCTTCACTGAACCGATGGCACAAAAGCCTTTTTTGGTGGTATTGCTACGAAAGACTTGAGAAAGTGCGGCAATTTCAATCGGATCGCCTAAAGCTGTACCAGTACCATGAGCTTCAATATAATTGATTGTCTCAGGCTCAACTCCCGCCAGCATCATCGCTTCAGCAATCACCTCTGCTTGACCATTGACGCTAGGCGCTGTGTAGCCAACTTTACCAGAACCATCATTATTAATAGCTGAACCTTTAATTACAGCATGGATGCGATCGCCATCTGCTAGAGCATCACTCAATCGCTTTAGGACAACAATTCCTACACCATTACCGATAGTTGTTCCCTGCGCTTTCGCATCAAAAGCACGACAGTGACCATCAGGCGATAATGTGCCTCCGGGTTCGTACAGATAACCCGTTTTTTGGGGTACGTGGATAGAAACCCCACCGGCTAAAGCCATGTCGCATTGATAATTCAACAAACTTTGACAAGCAAGTGTGGTTGCAACTAATGAGGTGGAGCAAGCTGTTTGGACTGTAATACTTGGGCCGGTAAGATTTAATTTATAAGAAACACGAGTTGTAAGGAAATCTTTATCGTTACCAATTACTGTTTGGTAGCATTGGGCTGAACCCAGGCGATCGCGGTTTAAATCTAATGAATAATAGTTATTTAAGCTAGCACCAGCGTAAACTCCAATGCGACTGTCACATCTATTTGAATCATAGCCAGCATTTTCCAATGCTTCTAAAGCACACTCTAAAAAAATCCGGTGTTGGGGGTCAGTAATTTCTGCTTCTTTGGGATTAAAACTAAAAAATGACGCATCAAATAAATCGATATCTTTTAATATGGCACTGGCTTTTACATAATTGCGATCGCTTAATATATTAGGTTCAATCCCATCAGAGACTACTTCTTCATTTGTGAAGATAGAAATTGACTCTACACCAGACTGTAAATTTTGCCAAAACTCTTTAATATTTTTCGCATCGGGAAAACGCCCTGCCATCCCAATGATGGCTATGGCTTCCATCGAATCATTAGTATCTGAGATACTCATTAGTTTTTTGCCCTTCTTTCATTAATATTTTTTTATTTATGTCATATTTCAATTATTATTTCAGATAACTAAGATGAGAAAAAATTTGCCGTCGAGTATCTTTAAATGCTCTGCGACCATGTAAAAATCTGGAATTATCAATCATCACCATGTCGCCACTTTGCCACGGGATCGCCCCAGTCAATCTATTTATGATTGTGTTAATTTCGTCGATAACTACATCAGTAATCGGTGAACCATCTTCAAAGGTTACTGTCTGGGATTTTCCTTGTAAATAAGTTACTAAAAATTGTGGCAGAGAGCCAAAAAAGTTTCCGAAGACCGAGCTAGTATACGTCTCTAGCAAATATGACTTTATCTTCTCCCAAGTTCCTTGTTTCTGATACCACGGTATGATGCTATTAGCAAATGCCTCTTTACCAGAGGTTCTTGTTTTGACTACAGCAGAGCAAATATATTCCATGTGTATAGACCGATCGTCTCTGACAAAGTAATTTATTCCTTCAAACTCAGATAACGATCGCTTCGCATCGTCAATAGTGGTATCTGAACCAAAAAATAACTTCCAGCTATCGACATCAAAATCAAACATAAACTTGATCTTTTTGGAAAGAAATAGTTGTTTCGACTGTTCACTTAACTCTTTCCAAACCTGTACTCCATCCCAGAACAGAGTTTCACCATTTTCTGCTGCTGGTACAGCACAACAAAACCAAACAACATCAGGACGAAATGGACTGACTGCATTCTCACAATGAGGAGGAACATAGTCAGTTCCGTTGTCTACTAATTGGATAAATTTGTCTGGGGAATCAACAATTTGCCTTTGGGGATCTCGGACATATTTAGAACTAAATTTTCCCGAAAATTCTACCATTTGCTCATAATTAACCCCAAAACCTCGAAAAAGCAAAAGACCAAATGAATTGAACAGGTCTAATGTTTCTTGAGTTGGTAGGTTAAGGATATTTTCGCTTTGATCGCTAAAAATTATTTTAGCATCGGTAGTTCCAAATGTTGCTAAATTTATCATTGTATCCATGATTTAAAGTTTTTTCTTTTGATTAATCAATAATTGTTTTCGTTTTTCCACCGCTTGTATTTGTTTATTTGCACGGTCACGTATTGGTTTAAATAAAGTTTGATTTTCTGGTTTTTGATTTAAAGATTGTGTTAATGAGCTTATAGTTGGATTCTGAAATATTTCTATAATGGATATATTACAGTTAATAACTTCTTGCAGTTTGCTGTTAACCTGAACTATCAATAGTGAATGACCGCCAAGGTCAAAAAAGTTGTCATTGACACCCACTTTCTCTAGATGTAGCACCTCTTGCCAAACAGTAGCGATCGCTCGCTCTATCTCAGAACGAGGAGCCACATAAACTTCTTCTAACTTTGGGCGAGCGCCATCTGGCACTGGTAATGCTCGACGATCTACTTTGCCATTCGTCGTTAATGGCAGCGCCTTTAGCTGTACAAATACTGACGGCAGCATATATTCCGGTAGTTTCTCTTTAAGAAAGTTTCGGAGATTGGTGGTGGTAGGCGCTATATCAGTATTGGCAACAAAATAAGCCACCAAACTCTGATTCTTTGGTAAGTCCTCCCGCTTTAACACTACTGCTTCTTGAACTTTTGGATGTTGTCCTAATAAACCCTCAATTTCTCCAAGTTCAATACGATAACCACGCACCTTTACTTGATGGTCAATCCGACCCAAAAACTCTAGATTTCCATCCCAACGATAACGAGCCAAGTCCCCAGTCTTGTACAATCGCGCTCCTGGCTCGTGACTAAAGGAATTTGGAACGAATTTAAGAGCTGTAAGTTCTGGTCGATTTAGATAACCTCGCGCTAAACCAGCACCACCAATATATAGTTCACCTGGAACTCCAATCGGCACTAGCTGGTAATATTGGTCTAATATGTATAGCTGAGTGTTAGCTATTGGCTGACCAATAGGAACTGAGCTTGACTCAATTTCACCGTTGGGTACTCGATAAATACAACAGCCTACCACAGTTTCTGTTGGGCCATATTCATTTACCAACATCGTATCAGGTGCAAATGTCTTCCAGAAGCTGATGCTTTCTGTCAAGAGGTTTTCTCCTCCGATGATGAAAGCTCTAGTTATACCTGCTACTTCTTTTGACGATAATTGCCCAGAAAGTAATAATAGTTCGGCTGGTGTGATTTTAACCAGACTCAAGTTTGATTCTTGGCGAAGTGCATTCCCTAAAGACTCTATGCTTTGGTCTTCAGAAATAAGTTCCACCTGACGCCCAACTAGCAATGGTGAGAACAGGCTTGTGATAGTTAAATCAAAAGCAAGAGAAGAGTGAACGGTAGTTCCTTTACCTTGCTCAACTGTATATGCTTGAGTACACCAACTTAAGTAGTTGAGTAATCCCTGATGAGGAATTAATGTTCCTTTTGGTTTACCAGTGGAGCCAGAGGTGTAGATAACATACGCTAAGTTGGCGAAATCTGTCTTGCAAATAGGGTTTTTTGAAGATTCTTGAGCAATTTCTTTCCAGTTCAAGTCTAGACAAATTACCTTAGTGTTATCAGTTGGCAATTTCTCTATCAACCCCTGCTGAGTTAGCAGTACTGGACTCTGGGTGTCTTCTAAGATGAAAGCTAAACGCTCTTTGGGATGTACAGGATCTAAGGGTAAGTAGGCTCCGCCAGCTTTTAAAATACCTAACACTGCAACTACCATTAAGGGCGATCGCTCTAGACAAATCCCCACTAATACCTCTGGTTTTACTCCCAGCGATTGTAAGTAGTGCGCCAGTTGATTTGCTTGGTTGTTTAATTCCCGATAAGTTAATTGTTGATTTTCAAAGACGACTGCAATAGCATCTGGTGTTTTTTCTACCTGTGCTTCAAACAGTTGATGAATGCACTTATTTTGAGGATAATCTGTTTTGGTATCATTCCACTCAACTAATAATTTTTGTGCTTCAGATGGTGTTAATAATTGCAAGTCTGAAATGCGTTGTTGGGGATCGCTAACTATGCTTTCTAGCAAAGTCTGCAAGTGTCCCAGCATCCGAGTAACGGTATCTGCATTAAACAAATCTGTATTGTACTCGCAAGTCGCAACCAAGCCTTGCTCAGAATCCTCCATAAACAATGTCAAATCAAACTTAGATGTGCCGTTGTAACCTTCCTCATAAGTAACTGATATATCCGATAGGCTTATATTGGGTTTTGGAACATTTTGGAGAACGAACATCACTTGAAAGAGTGGGTTGTAGCTCAAGTCTCTGCTGGGATGTAGTTCTTCTACTAGCTTCTCAAAAGGTAAATCTTGATGAATATAAGCTTCTAAAGCTGTTGACTTCACCCGCGCTAATAACTCTTGAAAACTCAAATCGCCAGAAAGGTCTGTACGTAACACCAAAACATTGACAAAAAACCCTATTAATGATGTAAATTCTGCTCTATTTCGATTGGCGATTGGCGAACCGACCAAAATATCTGTCTGACCTGTATAGCGATACAGCAAGGTTTTAAAGGCTGTAAGCAAGGTCATAAACAGAGTTACTCCCAAATGACGGCTCAAATTCTTTAGCTCTTTTGTCAAAGTTTGAGAAAGAACTAATTTTGCTTGAGCGCCTGTGAAGGTTTGAACTGGCGATCGCGGCCGGTCTGTTGGTAAATTCAGTACAGTCAGATCGCCACTTAACTTTTGTTTCCAATAGGTAAGTTTTGCTTGAATGCGATCGCATAGCGTGTGCGTAGCGCTCTCCACTTCAAACAATTTTCGTTGCCAATTGACAAAATCTCTATACTGAATGGGTAGTTCGGGAAGTGGTAAGAGTTTGTCTGTGGAAAATGCTTCATATAATGCAGCTAGTTCTTCGATCAGAATACTTATAGACCAACCATCGACAATTATATGATGTAGAGCGAGCAACAATTGATAATTTTTATCATTTAATAGTAAAACTTTGGCACGCAGAAGCGATTGACAAGATAAATCAAACGGCTGCTGTGCAAATTCCATAGCTAAACATTGTGCTTTTGGAGTGGGTTCGCGAAATGAACGCAAATCTTCAACCGCCAAAGTTAAGGGTACAGCTTGATTTATAACTTGGATTGGTTGTCCATCAACCACTGTAAAGCTTGTGCGTAATACTTCGTGTCGTCTAACAATTTCATCAAGACTGTCTTGCAAGATTGCTAAATTAATGCAGCCTTTGAAGCTAATAACTATAGGAATGTTATATGTAGGACTATCGGGATTTAACTGATTGATAAACCACAATCCCTGTTGGGCAAAAGAAAGAGGATAAATAGATGTGTTTTTCTCTTGTTGAGTAAGGGATATTAAGGGTATTGCGTCTGTTGTCAGTTGAGCGAGGATCTTTGTAGCTAGCGATCGCGTATTCATCCCTTCAAAGAAGTCTGCTACGGATACTTCTACCTCTAAATCAACCTCAATCCGGTTTTTCAACTCAAACACTTTTAAAGAATCAAGCCCCAGAACACTTAATGGTTCTTGAGGATTGATATCATCTGGTGCGATCGCCAGTACTCTCGCTTCCTGTTCAATCAAATATGTTTCTAGAATCGGTTGACACTCCCTTGGGGAAAGCGCCAAAAGTTCAGAACGTTGTAATTGAGTTTCTTTTGTAAGAATATTGCTAATTTTGAGAATGTTGCTGACAAGTACATTCAGTTCACCATTCTGAAACTGAGCGCGAGTTGCACGACGTTGAATTTTACCACTGGAAGTTTTGGGAATACTACCTGGTTTAATCAAAACCACAGCATAAACTTGGACTTCATGTTCTTCAGTTACAGCTTGGCGAATTGCAGATATAACTTCTTCTAAATTTGGCTTGGCGCGAAACTTCAATTCTTGGACGATTACCAGCCGTTCTTCATTGTGAACCTCGACTGTAAATGCGGCGCTAGCACCAGAATTTAAAGACGAATGGCTGCGTTGGGCGGTTAATTCTATATCCTGTGGGTAAAGATTTCTACCGCGAATAATAATTAAATCTTTGGCTCTACCTGTAATAAAAAGCTCGCTATTTTCTAAAAAACCTAAATCTCCCGTCCGCAGAAAAGGGCCTACACCGGTGTCAGATAGATAAGCATGAAAAGTTTCTGCTGTCTCTCGATCGCGATTCCAATAACCTTGACCAACACTCGGCCCAGATACCCAGATTTCCCCAATTTCACCAGGTTTACAACTACTGAGTGTTTCTGGATTAGCGATCGCTACTTCCAGTTGTGGTATAACTCGACCACAACTAACAAAATAATAGACATCTTCAGTACTCTGGGACTGGGTACTGGGTACTGGGTACTGGGAAGGAAATTCTTTTAAAGCCTCCACTTCACTCGGCTTTAATATTTGGTTCGAGTCTGAGTCTGAATCCTCATGCAAATCTTCCCGTTCCCCAGTCCCTAGTCCCCAATTCCCAGTCCCCAATTCAACTACCCGATTAGATTCTAATGCAGACTTCTGGACTGTTTTGATTATCGGTGATGTCGCCTTCTCTACTCCAGAAACCATCAAAGTTGTTTCAGCCATCCCGTAACAAGGGTAGAATGCTTCTTTACGGAAGCCACAATCGGCAAAAGCTGCTGCAAACCGCTCTAAAGTATCATACCGAATCGGTTCCGCGCCGTTAAATGCCACACTCCAACTACTCAAGTCAAGAGTTTCTTTTTGTTCAGGAGTAATTTTTTGAGTACATAATTCATAGGCAAAATTAGGGCCTCCACTGGTTGTGCCTTTGTAGTGAGATATGGCCTGCAACCAACGGTAAGGACGTTGAAGAAAGGAAGTTGGAGGCATGATGATGCAAGGAAAACCTCCATATAAAGGTTGCAATATTCCTCCAATCAAGCCCATATCGTGATACATTGGCAACCACGTCACGAACTTACTTTCTGGAGAATGCTCCATAAATTGGTAAGTTGTGTCAGCATTGTGCAGTAGGTTCCCATGACTAATCATTACACCCTTGGGTGTCCCTGTAGAACCAGAGGTGTATTGCAAAAAAGCTAAAGTATCTCGATCGATAGAGGGTTCTTGCCAATTATCTTCTATTCCCTCTGCAAGATTATCAGTAGTTAGCCACTGTAAGGATTCTAAGTCAGTCTTTTGTGTCATTAAAGACTGCACATTCGGCAGGATTTCTGTTGTAGTGAGAGCGATCGCTGCTTGTGCATCTATAGAGATAGCTTTTATTCTTGGTGTATTGCGCTCATTTCGAGGGGGATATGCAGTTATAGCCACAACTCCTGCATATAAGCAACCAAAAAAAGCAACTAAAAAATCTAGTCCTGCGGGATAAAGTAGTAAAGCGCGTTCCCCAGTCAAACCCAATGCTTGTAATTGAGCAGCTATTTGGCGCGATCGCCTATCTAATTCTTGATATGTTAGCGTGGTTTGTTCTATCTCCCCATCTAACAAAAAGGTAAAAGCGTCTCTATCTGGTTGCGTAGAGCTTCTTAAGCGTAGTAGTTCGACAACTGTAGAAAAATTGCCAACAACATCAAATAAGCTATGAGAAAAACTATGCATTTTTATTTTCAACTCAACGCAATGTACAACTTATTTTTTATAAGAAAATCAATTAAACAAACATACTCTTAAAGAATTCCATAAAATAATTGAGTTTTCCAGCAGAGATTGTATGGGATAAATAATGAGGTGCAATGTTTAAAAAAACTGACACCATATTCTTTTGCCATAAAAAATCTTGAATTTTCAGATCGTACCAAAATGATAATGATATATTCTTATCTACTGCGGTAATATGATGCCACCAAAAAGGAGGTATATAGAGTATTTCTCCTGGTTTAAGGATAACTTCTATTTTTTCTTGCCAAGGAAACTTCGGAAATAATTCCAAATTCAAGAGGTCAGGATTTACCTTACTATTAAATCCTACGCCAGAAGGACTATCAAGAGGTGGATAGAATGACAAATAATTTGAAGGCGGATATAAAAGTATTCTTTTTCTCCCTCGGATTTGAGCAAAAATATTATGTAGTGGATCGAAGTGAAGGTTAGTAGTTGAAGAAAATTTTGTACTTGAAAAACCATACCATAGTATAACAAATGCCTTTCTGTTTAAGTATTCTGGATAAGTTACATCTCCAACAATTTCCGGAAAACGCTCTTCAAAATATGCCTCAGATAAATAGCATTCTAAATTACGATCTTCTAAATGGTTATTTATATAATCCTTGAGTTTAATTTCTTTTTGAGGCTCATAGCCATCTTCATTAGCAAAGTTTTTATGATCGTACCAAAAATCTTTTTGATAAAATCTTACTGGAACCATATTATCTCCACAGTGTTTTATCAGATAATCATTAGACCAATTCTGACAAGCACCCCAATGTTGAGCAACATCTTCAATTATAAAAGGCTGAAATTGTTTACATGTCTCAAAAAATTGCTTTGTACTAGGATTTTTAATTTTTAAAATTGACTCACTAGCTTGAATTTGCATAGAAACTCCAATCTCCTTACTTTAATTGAAAGTTTTACACTGGTTATTAAGTATTGCCATCTAGAATGAATGTTAGGTTTTTATTCATTTATGAATTATCAGAGCAATTTATTGGCTGATGTCCTTTTTTGAAGTTCAAGTTAATCTCACAGACTTATCTAATAATCAGGCACTTTTCCCAGTCAAACCAATACTTGTAATTGATCAGCTATATTTGTGCGATCGCCTATCTAAATTCTTGATATGTTAGCGTTGTTTGTTATGTTTCACCATCTAAGAAAAAGGTAAAAGCATTTCTATTGGACTGCGTAGAGCTTCTTAAGCCTAGTATTTCGACAACTGTATAAAATTTGCCAACAATATCAAAGAAGTTATAAAAATATTTATCCATTTCTATTTTCAACTTCCTTTATACAACGTACAATCAATTTTTATTACAAAAGCATCAATCAAACATCTTCTTAACAAATCCCAATGCCAGATTCTTGAGATTTCCAGCAGTGACTGAATGAGATAAATAATGAGGTGCAATGTTTAAAAAAACTGACAATATATTTTTCTGCAAAAATAAATCTTGAATTTTCAGAGCGTACCAAAATGATAATGATATATTATCGTCTACTGCGGTAACATGATGCCACCAAAAAGGAGGTAGATAGAGTATTTCTCCCGGTTGAAGTATAAATTCTATTTTTTCTTGCGAAGGGAATTTCGGAAATAATTCCAAATTCAAGAGATCAGGATTTACCTTACTACCATATGCTGCGCCAGAACTATCCTCAAGAGGTGGATAGAATGACAAATAATTTGAAGGTGGATATAAAAGTATTCTTTTTCTCCCTCTAATTTGAGCAAAAATATTATGTTCTGCGTCAAAGTGAAGGTTACTATTTGAAGAAAAATGTTTACTTGATAAACCATACCAAAACATAACATATGCCTTCCTGTTGAAGTATTCTGGATAGGTCACATCTCCAACAATTTCAGGGAAACGTTCTTCAAAAACTGCCTCATTTAAATAACATTCTAAACTATAATCATTCTTTGTTTTAGTAACTCTATCTTCTATTTGGTTATTTATATACTCCTCTAATTTCATTTCTTTATGAGTTTCGTAACCATTATAATAAGCAAAGTTCTTATAATCATTCCAAAAACCTTGTTTAAAAAACCTTACAGGAACCAGATTATTACCACACTTTTTTATCAGATAATCATTTGACCAATTATTACAAGCATCCCAATCTTTAGCAACATCTTCAATTATGAAAGGCTGATATTGTTTCCATATCTCTGAAAATTGCTTGACACTAGGGCTTTTGATTTTTAAAATGGATTTACTAGCTTGAGTTTGCATTTTCAATCTCCTTACTTTAACTGAAAATTTTACACTGCTTATAGATATTGCTATCTAGAGTGAATATTGGGTTTTCATTCATTTATGAATTATCAGAGCAATTTATTGGTTGATGTCCTTTTTTGGAGTTAAAGTTAATATCACGGACTTGTCTAATAATCAGGCACTTTTCCCAGTCAAACACAATACTTGTAATTGAGCAGCTATATTTATGCGTCATTTTTGACTAAAGACATATGTTTGTTTTTTCTGTAAAAGTTTAATATTGAATAATTTAAGAATTATCATTGAGATTAGCTAAAAAAGCTTCTGCCTCTTATGCAGATAATCCTTCAACTTTTTCCAACACTGCTCAATCATTTCTGCTTGCTTACCTGGCATAATTAATTGCACCAAAAAGTCAAGCATTGGCAACCCTACAGGAAATTTTGCTCCTAATCGAGAAACTAATTTAGTTGCAATCTGGGTCCCTCCTGCCAACTCGGATTTCTCACTTGTGAGAAATCCGGGTTAATTGTTGTTGGCGTTTTAAGTAAGGATTATGAACGACTACCTAAAACTTCGGAGACATTCATCTGTGTTCCCATGATTCGTATCATGGTTCGACGACTGGCATAATTTTTAGCTATCTTCGTTATTGCAAGTAATTTTTATTTATCCTTGATTACATTAACGAGAATAAGTTGCTTTAGCAAGAGGATTTTTATAGATAGTCTTTATCAAAAAGCGCTTTAGTATTAGCTTTGCTTATGTAATTTTATTTAATTTTATTTATAGGATGACGAGCAATATACTTTTTAAAATCTCATCTCAAAACAGATATCTAAGTTTTACATGAGGTTATATAAACTATCATTTTCGCCTTATTTGGGGCAAATTCGTAATTAATAAGGCTATTTTGGTTTTGGGAAATACTTGTTTGGAAGGTAGTTTTGGCTATTAGTACAATCTCTGATTAGATATCAAGCAAACATACGGCTATAAGAATAATTACTGCCTGGGATACATTATTAAATAAAAAAGATTATTAATTATCTTGTGTCTAGCATCACTTCATAATATGATTCAACTAGCTTAAACCTAAATGACAATTCTTTTCAAAGATTGTCATTGTGTCTCCGAGTCCAGCCAAGTAGTGTGATTGAGTGTAAGCGGATCAATGAAGTTAGATAAATTTTTTCAAAGCCTGCTGTTAACAGGTGCGGTTGTTGTTGTGATTAACATTCCAGTTAAAGGTGAGGAAGTACGAGAGAATGTTCAAAGCAAATCTTCTACCCAGAAGGTAGGAAAATCTGCATTAGATGAGAAGGTTGCAGTTACAAATAAAAAATTTGCGAACAGCAAATCTCCAGTACTAGCTCCCAGTAGCAAAAAATCCCAACTCCTTAAAACAAAGTCGGATAAAACAAGTAAAAATATTCGCCAACTAAGCGAAATCGAACTTCCCGCTACTAGCGCCCAAATGCTGGTACAGTCACCAACACCAACTAACCCCCCTAACTCAGAACAAAGAAATGGGGATCAACAAGTCATACCAATCACAGGAGTCAAGGTAAATCCCACAGACAAAGGTGTGGAGTTAATTTTAGAGACATCTCTTGGGGAAAAACTACAAACTATAAATCGTAGTCAAGAAAATAACTTTATTGTTGATATTCCCAACGCACAACTGCGTTTACCCAGTGGTGAAGCTTTCGTATTTCGTTCAGAAAAACCACTTACGGGAGTGACTGAGATTACAGTCATCAACCAGGATGCGAATACTGTCCGGGTGATGGTGGTAGGTGAGGCAGGACTACCACAAACTGAGTTGTTTGATGGTGATGAAGGTCTGATTTTTGGAGTGACAACAACTGCTGCAACAGCGACGCAGCCACCGAAAACACCACAGCAACCAGTAAATGAGACACCGCAAGAGGAACCAGCAGCACAACCGGATGAGCCGATTGAATTGGTGGTGACAGGGGAGCAAGATGGGTATCGCGTACCCAACTCTTCAACTGGGACAAGAACCGATACACCTTTGCGTGACATTCCTCAATCGATTCAAGTCATACCACAACAAGTCTTGCGTGACCAACAGGTTACTCGCTTAGACGATGCACTCAGGAATGTTGCTGGTGTAACTCAAGAATTTACCAGTGGTCCCGGTGTTTACTATAGAATTCGCGGATTTGATCTAGCGAATAATAATTCGCTCAGGGATGGTTTACCCGATCCTGGCGTTGGAGATTTGGTTGAACTTGCCAATGTTGAGCGAGTCGAAGTTCTCAAAGGCCCAGCATCCGTGCTATTTGGCTTGGGTAATCCGGGAGGAAGCATCAACATTGTCACTAAACGTCCCTTAAGTGAGCCTTTTTATGCTGTTGATGCAACTGTTGGCAGCTATAGTTTCTACAGAGGTGCGCTCGATCTCTCTGGTCCGTTAAATGACTCGAAAACCGTATTGTATCGCCTCAATACAGCCTATAGAAATTCTGGTAGTTTTATCGATTCCTACAGTAGTGAAAACTTCAGTATATCACCTGCGATCAGTGTGGCAATTGGTAAAAGAACTAACCTGAATTTAAATGCAGACTATATCGAGACTAGAGATTCTAGTCCAGGATTTGGTTTACCGACTGTTGGCACTATATTTCCAAACCCTAACGGTAAAATCCCCCGTAATCGCAACCTTACTGAACCTTCTGATGAAATAAACGGAACAATTACAAGGGTCGGATATCAACTAGAACATAAATTTAGCGACAATTGGTCTTTAAGCAATGCTTTCCGGTATGGTTTAAGTAGTTATGAATCCAGACAAACAAGACCTGGAAGTTTGGATGCAAACTTAGAAACTATTAGTCGTTCTTTCTCAATATTTGACCAAGATTTAACGATTTATACTCTAACAACAAATGTTGTTGGTAAGTTTACTACAGGTTCGATTAAGCATCAGCTTCTATTTGGGGTTGATTTGAATCGTTATATAAATGCAACACCAAGATTTGCATCTGCTGATGCCGCATCCATTAATATATTTAATCCTGTTTACGGTCAACCAAGAGATGCGTTTAATTTTGAAACTACCAATAAAACAACAACAGATTCATTAGGAATCTATCTTCAAGATCAAATCGCCCTAACAGAAAATTTGAAGCTGCTGTTGGGTGCGCGGTTTGATGGTTTCGATCAGACATCTGAAGATTTTTCTTCTAATACAGAAACCAACCAGTCAAATAGTGCCTTGAGTCCTCGATTTGGAATTGTTTATCAACCCATCCCCCCTATTTCGCTGTATGCCAGCTATATCAGTTCATTTACTCCAGCACAAGGCACATATCTTTTTGGCGCTAGTTTGGCGACAGCTTTTGACCCAGAACGGGGTAGACAGTATGAGGTTGGGGTAAAGGCAGATTTAAACGACCGACTTTCAGCAACGCTTGCTTTCTATGATTTGACGCGTACCAATGTTTTGGTAACTGACCCCAGTACAGGTTTTCAAATCCAAACAGGTGAGCAGAACAGCCGAGGGATTGAACTGAGCGTGACGGGCGAAATTTTGCCGGGATGGAGTATTTTTGCAGGTTATGCCTATACTGATGCACGTATTACCGAGGATACTACTTTTGAAGTTGGAAACAGATTGCCCAATACCGCATACAATGCTTTCAACGTATGGACAAGCTACGAAATTCAAAAAGGTGATTTACAAGGGTTAGGATTTGGTTTTGGTTTGTTTTTTGTGGGCGATCGCGCTGGAAATTTGGAAAATACTTACGATGTACCGAGTTATGTTCGGACTGATGCAGCTATTTTCTACAACAGAGATAGATTTAGAGTCGGACTCAACTTTAAAAACTTATTTGATGTAGAGTATTTTGAAAATACCTATTTTGGCGATCGTGTTGGTTATGGACAGCCCTTTACAGTTCAAGGAACCATTTCATGGCAACTTTAATAATCTAGACAATCATGCGACATTTTTCCTACTGGCTAATATTGGGCTTCTTAGGATTTATTCTAGTTACAGCTTGCAGTCATCACCCATCTGAAAATACATCCTCTTTACCTAAACAACCAAATGCAGAATGTCGCATGGTTAAACACACAATGGGGGAAACCTGTGTTCCCATTCACCCCCAACGTGTTGTTACCTTATCATCATGTACTTTAGGCAATGTCCTGGCACTCGGTGTTCAACCTATCGCAACGACCAACGAAGTTTATCAGGAGAAAAACTCTCTAACAACCGTTAAAGGTAAAACAGAGGGAATAAAACTAGTCGGACTTTCTCAACCCAATTTAGAAGCAACATTACTACTCAAACCAGATTTGATTATTGGTGTAGATTGGTTCAAGCCAATATATCCTCTACTATCTAAAATTGCCCCTACAGTATTGGGTAAAATCGATTATCCTAACTGGGAAGACCATTTTAGTTTTGTGGCTGAAGCATTAGGAAAGCAAGAGGTTGAAAAAGCTCTTTGGAAACGCTACTATGAGCGAATGCAACAGCTAAAACTAGCATTAGGAACTCGCTACCAAGACAAAAAAGTATCATTTATATATATTTGGAATGAGCGAATATCAATTGACGCCAAAAACTCATTCGCTGGCTCCATTCTTAGCGATGCTCTTTTGCAGCGTCCAGCTTCACAAAATATGGATTCACCTTATGGAGCATTTCCTATTTCCCTAGAGGAATTAGAAAAAGCAGATGGGGATATTTTATTTGTGACAACTTATTCAAGTGGTGGCAATCAATTTCTGGAAGAGAAACAACGAGATCCACTTTGGAAAACCCTTAAGGCTGTTCAAGAAAATCATGTTTATTATGTTGATTTTATGTCATGGGCTGCGACAAATATGCTTGGAACTGATGCAGTAATTGATGATCTCTTTAAATATCTCGTCAACACCCCTGAATCCAAATGACCAAACACACGCTATTAGTCTGCAAGTCTTGCCACCGTTCATCTGAAGAACGACCAGAAAATCCGCCTTTCGATGGTGCTATTTTAATTGATCGACTAAACACTTTATGCGTCGAACAATTTCCGTCTGATGAAATTAAAATTCAGCCTGTTGGATGTTTATGGGCTTGTAGTAAAGGCTGTGTTGTATCTGTATCAAGCCATAACAAAGCCACCTATCTCTTTCTCAATCTTACCCCAGAAGACAGCCCAGCAGCATTATTAGAATTTATGCAATTGTATATCAAGAGTCGTAAAGGAGTTTTAGCATGGGAACAGCTTCCTGAGCTTTTACAGTCTGCGATTTTCGCGCAAATTCCGCCTGTAAAATCATAGCTTTGGTAATACCCCTCTTCTGTCACTCTCCGGGAGGGCAATCGCTAGAAGTCTTATGAGGCAATCAATACAAGCTATACTATTAGAAAAAAATTGGTCTTGTATTTGTTATGAGAAAATAATCGCGCGATTGCTTGCTATACAAAAGCTCTAGAATTCAGAAATGGTAAATGTTTTCGGAGAGTGACAGAAGAGGGGTATATGTTTTTGCGATGGGGATAAATATCACTTTGACACCCTACTTTTTATTTCATCCCTGACTGCACGTTCCATAAACCAGCATAAATCTTATTTTTCTCCAGTAATTTTTCATGTGTTCCCGACTCAACTAATTCTCCATATTCCATTACATAAATACAATCAGCGTTGCGGATAGTGGAAAGACGATGAGCTATGGCTATCGTCGTTCGATTTACAGTAATCCGTTCCAAAGAACGCTGAATAGCGGCTTCAGTTTCATTATCTACCGCTGAGGTAGCTTCATCTAAAATTAAAATTGGTGGATTCTTTAGAACAGCCCTAGCGATCGCAATTCTTTGGCGTTGTCCACCAGATAATTTTTGACCCCGTTCTCCGACTATCGTCTCATAACCTTGGGGTAGCCGCAGAATAAAATCATCAGCTTCGGCAATTTTCGCAGCTTCAATTATTTGTTCATCGGTAGCATTAAAAGTACCATAGGCGATATTTTCAGCAATCGTACCATGAAATAAGAATACATCTTGGCTGACCAAGCCGATACTGCGACGCAAATCACCTAGATTTAATTTTTGGATATTAATACCATCAATTGCGATTATCCCAGAAGAAATATCATACAATCGCAATAATAATTTAACTAAAGTGCTTTTGCCAGAACCTGTAGAACCAACAATAGCAATAGTTTTACCTGCGGGGATATGTAAGGATAGTTTTTTAATTATTGGCTCTCTATCTTGATAAGCAAAAGTAACTTGTTTAAAGTCAATTTTACCACGGACTTGATCGATAGATAAAAATTTATCTCCTGTAACAATGTTGATGGGAGTATCTAATAAATTCATCACACGCTTGGTAGAAGCCATTGACCTTTGATATTTGTCAAATATTTCTCCTAATGTTACTAAAGGCCACAACAATCTCTGTAATAAAACGAGTAAAACACTGTAACTCCCAATAGATATTTTTCCAGCATGTGTCGCCATACCTCCCCAAAACAATAAAGCTGTGAACCCCACTAAAACTAGCATTCTAATTAAAGGATTGAATGCAGCAGAAAGTTTAATTGCTTTGGTATTACTTTTTCTATATTCTTCGCTTTCTCCTGCCAATCTAGCGCTTTCATAATTTTCGGCAGTAAAACTTTTAATTGTGGTAATACCACTGATATTATTTGCTAGCCGGGAGTTCAGAAAGCTTACTCTTTCCCGCACTTCAGCATAACGAGCTTCCAGAAGCTTTTGATAAGTAAAGGAACCCCAAATAATAAATGGTATTGGCAACATTGCTGCCAAGGTTATAGAAGGGGGTAAAATAAAGAATGCACCACTAGTTAAAATAATAAGTGAGGTGATAAGATTGATAATCTCATTAGCTCCATAATTTAAAAAATCTTCTAACTGGTTGATATCATCATTCAAAATTGATATCAAACCGCCAGTGCTACTTTCTTCAAAGTAAGCTGAATCTAATTTTTGTACATGATTGTAGGCATCTAAACGTAAATTATTCTGGATATTTTGGGCTAAATTACGCCAAAGTCTACTATATGAGTACTCAGAAATTGATTCTACTATCCAGATAATGATAGTGATAAATGTAAGCAGTAAAAATTGCCAAAATATATCTTTGATACCCAATTTGGAAAAGAAAGAATTTTGCTGCTCTACGAGAATATCTACCGCAATACCAATTAACCACGGTGGTGCTAAGTCTAAAATCGTATTGATGATAGAACATGATGTTGCCTGCCAAATTTGTTGGCGATATTGGTTGCCATAGTTGAGTAGGCGTTGTAAAGGAGAGGCTGAATTTCTAGGATTTTTAGATACTCTAGGAGATTTGGATGTGGTTGTCACGACAGTTTCTTGTTTGTAGTTAGGTGATTGATGATAGCGATATCTTTAGTAGAAATCTAATTAGGAATTTAAGTAAATTTGTTTGTTATTTACTTTTCCCTTTCGTCCTATCGGTACACACATTGGCGTCTCTACCACTGGGTCAGGAATAATCCGACACTCCAACCCAAAAACCTCTTGAACCATTTCTTGAGTCATCACTCGCTTTGGTTCCCCAGCAGCAAAAATTCGACCATCTTTGACTGCAACTAAGTAATCAGCATAACGACACGCTTGATTTAAATCATGCAGTACCATCACAATTGTCCGTCTCTGATTTTGGTTTAACTCATACAACAAATCCAAAATTTCTATCTGGTGCGCCAAATCTAAAAAAGTAGTCGGTTCATCTAACAGTAAAATCTCTGTATCTTGCGCCAACGCCATTGCAATCCAAGCTCTTTGTCGTTGTCCACCAGACAAAGTATCTAATGCTCTATCTGCTAATTTCAACAAATCTGTAATTAAGAGTGCCTGCTGCACGATTTTTTCATCTTTTGTCGACCACTGCTGTAACCAATTTTGATAAGGATAACGTCCTTGTGCTACTAAATCTTGCACTGTTAACCCTTCTGGTGCTACTGGTGCTTGGGGCAAAATACCTAACTGCTGTGCTACTTCTTTGGTAGAAAGATTGAAAATAGACGTTCCATCAAGATAGACTGTACCGCTACGGGGTTGAAGCAATCTTGCCAGACCTCGTAACAAAGTTGATTTCCCACAACCATTAGCACCAACTAAAGCACTAATTTGTCCGGCGGGGATTGCCAAATTTAGGTCACGGATAATCAGCGCCCCATCATAAGCTAAAGACAGACTTTTAGTTGAGAGTCCTTTCATAGGTGATATTTACTAGCTTTATTTTTTGCGATTACGAATTAATAAATAAAGAAAATAAGGAGCGCCAATAGCAGCAGTTACAATCCCACAAGGAAGTTCGATAGGTGCAAATAGTGTTCTTCCTAGCAAGTCTGCCATCACAACAATCACTCCCCCCAAGAGTGCGGAAGTAGGAATCAAGCCTTCATGGGTCGCACCTACCAACTGTCGTCCTAAATGGGGTGCGATTAAACCAATAAAACCAATATTTCCGGCGGTGGCGACTCCTGCACCTGCTAAGGCTACACCTACCAGCACGAGTAAACCACGTTGCCATTCCACTTGACTACCTAAACTTTTGGCAACATCATCTCCTAAGTTAAGAGCGTTCAAATGCCTTGCTAGTGTCAAAGCCATTGGCACAAAAATAATTAACCAAGGTAACAAAGAAAAGACTTGCTCCCAAGTCCGGCCGTAGACGCTCCCAGCTAACCAAACCAAAGCATTGCTAACATCAGAAATTTGGCCAAAGGTAATCATCAAGCTGGTTATGGCACTGGCGATCGCAGACAAGCCAACACCCATTAAAATTAATAAAATCGGAGAACTACCGTTATTCCAAGCCAGCGAGTAAATTAAAATCGCCATCAGCAATGCACCAGCAAAGGCTGATAAAGGTAAGGTATAAATCGCTGCTGATGGAAATAATACAATTACTGCAACTGCCGCCAAGCTCGCCCCAGCATTGATGCCGATAATACCTGGGTCAGCCAATGGATTGCGTGTCAATCCTTGAAAGATCGTGCCAGAAATTGCCAGCGCCACTCCCACCATAAAAGCTACAAGGGTGCGGGGTAAACGCAGATTCTGAATCACGAATGGATGGTCTGGGTTTCCTGTATCTAAACCCAATATAGTTTTCACGATATCCCAAGGCGAGATTGGATATTCACCCTGCCCTATATTCATCACCATCGCCACTGCGATCGCTACTGCCAAACATAACAGTATGACTGGTACACGTCGGTCGGTGCGGAAAGATATCGCTTGGGAACGAATGACTAGCCAATCAAAACTCATTTTTTCACCTTTGACTTAGCTAGGTAGACAAAAAAAGGAGCGCCAACTATTGCTGTCATTACACCTACAGGTAACTCCTGTGGTTTAAACAATATACGGGCAGCAATATCTGCAACCAACAGTAAAATAGCACCCAAAACTGCACAATAAGGTAATATCCAACGATAATCGGTTTTAATGTAAAATCTCACTATATGGGGAACGACTAAACCAATGAAGCCGATTGGCCCTGCAAGGGCAACGGAACTTCCTGCTAGTAAAACTACGCTGATAGCGGTAAATATTTTGATCCAAGCTGTCTGTTGACCCAAGCCTTTAGCGACATCTTCACCTAAACTCATAGTGGTAATTTGTCTGCCGAGGGTAAAAGCTAATACTAATCCCATACTGACGAAAGGCAGTAGTAGTAAGAATAAATTAAAATCTCGACCAGATAGTGAACCTGCTAACCAAAATCTCACTTGTTCGAGTGTTTGTTGACTGACAATGAGGATACCAGTGGTGAAGGAAGAAATCAGAGCAGTTAACGCCGCTCCCGCTACCGTCAAATTCAGTGGGGTGGCTCCTCCCCGTCCCAGAGAACCAAGAATGTAAACTAACACTGCTGTTAATCCCGCACCCAAAAAGGCCACAAGAGCGTAAATACTTGGGGATGAACTGCCAAAAACAAAAGTTGACACAACGACAAACAGGGCGGCTCCTGACTCAATACCTAAAATACCTGGGTCTGCTAAGGGGTTTCTTGTCAAACCCTGCATCAATGCTCCCGATACCGCAAGGGCTGAACCTACAACAATAGCAATTAGCGATCGCGGTAATCTCACGGTCTGAATAACTAAGCGATCGTAGGAACCATCAGAAGCTATAAAAGATGTCAAAATTTTGTCTAAAGGTATTTCTGTTGCACCTAGCGTCACACTGTACACCAAGCAAATTAGCAGCATACATAGCCCTAAAACCAGACCAAATAAGGCTGATGTTTGTGGCTGTTTCAATCCTCTAGGTGAGACTGTAGTCGCTTTTATCATGATCCTGCCGTAATTTGAAAATATGGCGTTGCATAATTGCGGGATGATTTTACTAGTTTTGTGGGATGGGCCGAAAAGCCCGTCCCTTGTATTTCCGGGCGGGCAGGATGCCCACCCCACAAGAATCATCCCTTGATTCAGCAACGCCTATTACGCTCTGCTTGGCTAGTTGTTTTTTCAATAGATAATATCAATATTTCACAGTATTTTGCTCGTCGAATTGATAATCTTTCTTGATAAATATATAGATTACATGATTGTGTAGCCTTTTAGCCATTTTTTAAACGGAATAAAGGATACTGTCACAATTTTGATATTATTTCTCAATAAAATATTATTGTTAGATCGACTTAAATCTGCTATAACTCTCTTTATCTAGTAGTCTGCCAACCCAAAAATGCGCTTGTGAGGACTGGGGAAAGGGTCAGGGGGAAAGAAAAAACCTTTAACCTAAACCCAGTAACCTTTTCCCCAAACCCAATTCCGAGTTAAAAATGCACAAAGCGAGCAGTATTGACTAAACGTGAGTTCGACGGCTCTAAAAACCCCACTTCCATTCCTCTCCCTCACAGGGAGAGAGGCTTTGAAACCCTAATTTTTTCGTTGTCAACTAAAAATATTGCTGCCCCTCTCCGCCTCGGAGAGGGGTTGGGGAGAGGTTCATCGAACTCACATTGACTAAAGTCCTGATTACGAACTTACTAGTAAATCAATTTGTATTAATTGGATAATACTCCTGCAATACTCGTCAATTCCATAATTTTCTCAAACTGAAAATCATGAGCTAAATTCTTGATAAAATTTTGCAGTACAGCATTTTCTGAAGGGATTTGCTCAATTAATTCTAAAATCAGGTCATCACTACATTGAGCTGCGGCAGTATATAACTGTTTCACCCATTCAGGGGACATTTCAGATAATAGAGTTACTAAATCTGTGAGTGTCAACATTGATTTTGGCTTTTGTTGCTTTAGAGTTGTTAGCTGATAGCTTTCCTCTTGATAAATATATTGAACTCCCAAATATTCGCTCAATTTTTCTAGTAATTCTTCCTCGCGAAAAGGCTTGTTAATATAATCATCGCAACCCGCTTTGATTATTGCCTCTCGTTGTTCCTCAAAAGCATTAGCAGTTAAGGCAATAATAATTGTTTTCCAATTTGGAATTTGGGATTCGGTATTTTGGTTTGAGGTTTCTTCTTTGGTTTTAATAAGTTTTGTGGCTTCGTAGCCGTCCATAATTGGCATCCGCATATCCATTAAGATTAGATGTGGTTGCCATGTTTGCCAAAGTGCGATCGCTTCAATGCCATTTATTGCTTCTTGGACTGCAAAACCGATAGATGTCAGAATTTTCTTTAACACTAAACGGCTGTCTGTGGAATCATCAACCACTAAAATACGGTATTCGCTTTGAGCAGGCGCTAAACTAATAATTTGGGGTTTAGTTTGTTCAATCTGGATTTCGCTGGCTATGGCTAGACCAATTTGAATATCAAAAGTAAATTTACTTCCCTCGCCAATAGTGCTGGTGACGCTAATATCTCCTCCCATTAGTTGCACATATTTGCGGCTAATTGCTAAACCTAGTCCTGTTCCCTGTTGCGATTTTCTTCCGGTTTCAGTTTGCCCAAAAGCTTCAAAGAGCAAATCAATTTCTTGTGGGGCAATACCGCGGCCAGTATCTTGTACCTCAAAGGTTAGGAATTGAGCATTGGGCACTTGTACTGAGCGACTTGTGCCGAGCGAAGCCGAGGTAAGCCGATGTATTGGGCATTGGGAAAGAGGAGGCAGAAGTTCTTTAATTTTGAATTTTGAGTCGCACTTTTGGTGCGCTTCTAGCGCAACTTGAATTTTGAATTGATTTCTCCCCTGCTCCTCTGCTCCCCAGTCCCCACTCCCCATCCCCACCCGCAGCGTTACCCTGCCAGTATCGGTAAATTTGATTGCATTTCCCAGGAGGTTAAGTAAGACTTGACGCAGTTTACTTTCATCAACTTGGATGTATTGGGGAAGGTGAGATGTATATTCAAAGATTAATTCCAATCCTTTGGAGGTGGCGCGGAAGCGCAACATCTCTTCGAGGTTTTCCAAAAGGCGAATTAAGTCAAAGCTGTTGAGATTTAAGGTTATTCTGCCAGCTTCGATTTTAGACATTTCCAAAATGTCGTTGATTAAATTCAGGAGATGTTCGCCAGCACGATTGATGATTGCTAGATTTTGCTGGTGTTCAGTTGATAAATCGCGATCATGGCTCATGACTTGGGTAAAACCGAGGATGGCGTTAAGTGGAGTACGCAGTTCGTGACTCATGTTGGCCAAGAATTCGCTTTTGGCACGATTAGCAGCATCAGCAACGATCACAGCTTCTTGCAATGCTTGTGACTGCCTTTGAGTTTGCGCTAGCAATTGTGCCTGCTGTAAAGCAACACCCAACTGATTGCCAATTTGAACTACGATATTGACTTCTCCTGGTTTCCATTGGCGGGGATCGGAATTTTGATAACTCGCCAGCAATCCCCAAAGCTGACTACCGTGTAAAATCGGAACAATAATGTAGGCTTTAGCCTGAAAGCGCTCTAAGAGGTTGATATAAGCAGAATGAAAATCAGCGTTGTAAATGTCTGAAACACAGATGAAACTTGCACCTGTGGTTACTTGCAGATCGGGATATTCCACCTGATTATCGGCGCTATCCAAAATTTTCGCAAGACAACGCCCATCTTGTAAAACACCTTCTGTGAGATGAGGATCGTTGTTGTGTTCTTCTATGAGAGAAATCCAACCGTTACCCACCGATTCCGAAACAAATTCGCCATTCCAGTTGGGATTGAAACGATAGACAACAACCCGATCGCAGTTTAGTACTTGGCGTAATTCTTCGGTTGTCGCTGCAAATATCGTCTCTAAATCCAGTGTTTGGCGCATTCTTTGAATCACTTGCGCGATCGCTCTTTCTCGCTCTGCACTCTCACGCAAGGCTTCTTCTGCCAATTTTCTCTCGGTAATATCAGTAATTGTACCGATGTATCCTTTAATTTCTCCATCATCTCTAAATTCTGGCAAAGCATGACAAATTACCCAGACAACTGTACTATCATCATGCAAAAAACGATGTTCGTATTTATAGGTTGACTTAGCAGCTGTTGCTTGATTCCATGCCAACAATAGCTGCTCGCGGTCGTCTGGATGTACGGCATTTGCCCAATGTGTTCCTAGAGAACTTTCTAAACTATATCCAGTAATTTCACTCCAGCGTTGATTAAAATATAAAACATTGCCATCCACATCAGTATGAAAGATACAAGCTGGTGAAGCTTCTGCCAGAAGTTGATATCGTTGCTGACCTGACTGCAAAGCCAGTTCTGCCAATTTGCGATCGTTAATGTCTGCCCAATAACCAACCCATTCGATCGGGGAATTCGCTTCGTCACGAATTAACCTCATTTCTTCGTAGAACCAGTGATAAGTTCTGTCAGCGTGTAACCACCGGTATTCATAAGAAATGTACTCCTGCTTAATAAGGTGGGAAAATTTTTCCGAGATCGGTTCAATATCTTGTGGATGGACGCGATCGAGCCAAAAACTGGAGTTACCGATAAATTTTTGCGCTTCATAGCCTACCATTTCTTTAATGTTTTCACTGATAAAAGTAATGCTAAAATCATCTGAGGTTTTGCTGCTATAAATGACTACAGGGCTAGAGGTGAGCAGATATTGTAGGCGTTCGTTGACTAAACGCAGTTCTTGTTCGACGTATTTGCGTTCGCGTAGGGCTGCATGTAGTTCGCTAATTTCTACTAAAACTGTGCCAACACCAGAGGGGCGATCGCCTTCACCAACAATCGGAAAATAAGAAGCTAAGAAGTGGCGGATAATATCTGGTTGTTTGATTGATGTGCTGCTTAATTCTTGATTAATAATCGGTTGACCAGTTATCAGAACTTGTTGATAAATTGGTTCTACTAAAGGAGCGATGTCGGGTAAGACTTCATGGATGGTCTTGCCAATATGAGCTTGCTGGGGTAGTCCATTAATCTCCGCCAACAGTTGGTTAATTTGCACAAATCGCAGCTGTTTATCTACAATATTCATGCCGACAGGAGCGCTGCTAAAAAAGGCATTGAGACGAGCTTCTCTGAGCGCTAATTCTTGTTCTAAAGTTTTGCGCTCAATCAACCCACCCAATTGAGCCGCAACAGCACTGACTAGCAAGAGCAAACGCCGATCTACCAATACTGAGCTACGTTTAAAAAACACTAAAACAGCTAATACTTGGTTCCCAGCCAGTATGGGAACACCAAAACCAGCTTTTAATCCTACCTTGGCGGCTTGTGGCGATCGCCAGAAAACTGGTTCTGTAACTTTAGAAACATCTTTTATCCATTCTGGTTCTTGACTCTGCCAAACTCTTCCTGGTAATCCCGCTCCCAGAGCAAATTTCAAAGTTTGGCTTTGCTGGCAGAATTCTTTTAAGCTGCTCTGTTCGCCGTACCAGCTTAAACTGTGTTTTAAAAAATTCCCATCTTCATTAGGTATCCAGGCTTCACCAAAATCCCAGCCAATGGTGTGACAAATTAAGCGCAAGACCACTGCTAAGGCGCTGTTGACATCGCTAGCGCGAGTGATAGCTTGGGTTGTCAACAGCAACAAACGGCTTTCATTTTCTGCCTGTTTGCGTTCAGTAATATCTTTGGCGGTTCCCAGTACGTACCATTGCCCATCAATCTCGATCATTTCTGCACTCAACAGTGTTGTTTTAATTTCTCCTGTTGAAGTGCAGACATCAATTTCATAGTTGCGGATGGCTTTTGCTTGTTGCAGAATGTGGATGAGAAAATTATATTCTTCTGGATTCACCCAAATATGCAATTCTTCATCGGTGCGATCGAGCACTTGAGAGCGAGAATAACCAAAAAACCGACAAAAGCTGTCGTTTACTTCGATGTAGCGTTTGCCCTGAACAGTAATTAAGGCTATTGGATCGGGAGATGACCGGAAAGCTGATGCTAACTTTTCTTCAGAAGCCCGTCGTGCTGCTTCTGCGCGTTGGCGTTCTTTTGCCTCCAATACCAAAGATACTAAATTACCCAGAGAGCGAGCGAAATTTTGGTCTTCTAGCGTCCAATGATGAGTAACTTTCACTGCCTCCAAACATAAAACTCCTACGGTCTTTCCCTCTAGCCTAATAGGTGTATAGAGGATAGAGGTGATGTTTAATTTTGAGTAAGAGGCAGAAAATTCTTTAATTCTGGGATCGGTATGAGCATCATCTGCGGCGATTGATTGGTTTTGCTGCAAAGCTGCAAAATAAATTGGATAGTCTGCCACTGATAAGAAAAGTCCTTCGCTATGTTGATTGCGACTGCCCTCAAATAGATCGAAACACTGGATTTTTATATCTGTTGCGTCATACAGCCAGACACTAGCTCTTTCTACGCCAATATTTTTGACAGCTGTTTCTGTGATTTTACCCAAGGCTGCTTTCAAATCACCCTGATAAAGTATTTGATTTTGTGCCAATTGTGTGAGTACGAGATTATGATTGCGGAGCTTAATCGCGCTTTCTCGGAGTAATTTTTCTACTTCTCGACGCTGCGTAATATTACTAGCAGTGCCAGTCATGCCTATAACTTGACCGTCTTCGTTGCGTAATGCGATCGCATTTAACATTAGATAAAGTAAAGTACCATCTTTAGCGACACAGGTAGTTTCATGCTGAAAGATAGACTTTCCCTGAAGAACACGCTCAAAGGCTACTTTATCTTGAGCAACTTGTGTCGGTGAGATGAAATCAATTAAGGCACGCCCGATCATTTCTTGCGGTTCGTAGCCATAAATCTGCTTGACTGCTGGATTGACAAAGGTAATTAGTCCATCAATGTCCACCGACCAGATCGCGTCCTGGGATGTCTCCACTAAAAGCCGATACTGACTTTCACTCTTCTTCAAGGCGGCTTCGACTACCAGACGTTCGCTTTGATAAACTTCTCTACAAAAGGCTTTGCTAATGCTAACGGGAATTTCTTTAAAAATATCTTCTATTTGTCTGTCGCGAATATTTAACTCAACTGTAAGCCTTTGACGCTCTTTAATTTCCTGTTGCAGTTGGGCATTTTTTTCTTTTAACTGTTTTTTCAGTCTTTGGACATTGAGTTGATTTTGGACGCGTAATAAAACTTCTTTAGTTTGGAATGGTTGAGTTATATAGTCAATATAGCTTAAATTTAAGGCGCTTATTTTTTCAAAATAATCATCGAAAATTCCGAAAAGAATTATCGGAATATCTTGAGTTTTATCGTTAGCTTTCAAATATTGACATACTTGATAATCATTTTTGTCGATAATGAGAACATTTAGCAAAAGCAAATCTGGGGGAGAAACGAGTGCTGTCTTGATTGCCAATTGCCCAGAAATCGCACTTTCTACCTGATAACCTTGGTGTTGAAGGATGTCTGATAAAAAATGTAAATTCTCTAAGTTGTCATCAACTAATAAAATTTTTATTTTTTGAGCATCCATATCAGTTACTAAGTTAATTTTCAATCAGAAAGAATTTCTGGAATAAAACTGAACATGAAATCAGAAAGCAAAACTCTGTCACCAGATTGTAAATAAAATCATCGTCGCTTACAAGCATACTTCAGCGCTGGGTGTATAGAAAAGTTGCAGATAAACCAGGATAACTGTTTATATCATGTCCGCTTCATTACTTAATTAAATCCGAATAATCCCAAACAGCCAATAGCTACGGTGTATATACAAGTCCTAAAAATCTGGATTGATGAGGCTGACTCGTTCCCAGTCTCCGACTGGGAATGCATTAGACCTCTTGCATAAATCAAAAATAAGAAAGAACCCCACCCCGCCAAAGCTACGCTTTGTCTCCCCTCCCGAAGAGCGGGGAGGGGTTGGGGGTGGGGTGTTAGAGACTTTTGCAAGAGGTCTATTCATTGAGTCTCTGACTCAATGTCTAACTGGAGACAGCAGCCGCTAATCAGCCATTGCCATACTCTGTATGGGAACGAGATAAATCTGAGAACAATGGGAAATCGAGCTTTTTTCTACTTGTGTCCACACCGTAGCCCTTCGCGTTGGGGAGACGCCAAAAGCGTTAGCAAGTCTTCATACGGCAAGCTACGTCCAGCGTCTTTGTCAATCTAACCTTGAAATCGGGCTAGAGCTTCTGGCTACAAGCGAATTTAATTAAATTTACATTACATAATATAGTTTAATTTACGATCGCCTACTTCTTTGACATTCAATATTCTCAAGCTTTTCATCCGTTTTTTGTTTGATACGGTAAATCCAACCTATAACTGTACGGTTTACCCAACTATTTTGAGATTCTTCTTTTATTAAATTACTTATTACCCTGAAGAAACAAAGCAAATAAAACTCCTCTCTAAAAAATACCTCTAAAACTTTGTTTGATTACCCAAGATTGAATTAGAAAGTTAAGGAGAGATTGAAATATGGCACTCATTCGTTGGGAACCATTCCGTGAAATGGAAATTCTGCGTCGTCAAATGGATCAACTATTCTCCGATCTGACAGTAGCCGAGCGCGATAACTCCGAGATTTCTGGATCGCTAAGAACAGCGTGGGTTCCGGCGGTTGAATTACATGATAATGGTTCAGAATTGCTATTAAGAGTTGAGATTCCAGGTCTGGAAGCTAAAGACTTGGATATTCAAGTTACTCAAGATGCAGTTTCGATAGCTGGTGAGCATCGTTACGAAAAACATTCCCAATCTAACGCTAAAGTTCATTCGGAATTCCGGTATGGCAAGTTCGCGAGAGTAATTCCTCTGCCAACCAAAGTTCAGAATCAACAAGTTAAGGCAGACTTGAAAGATGGGATTTTAATTTTGAATTTACCTAAACTGGAGCAAGAACAAAGCAAAGTCTTTAAAGTGAATTTAGGCCAATCTCAAAGTGCTACAGCTTCTATAGAAGCTGGCAATGGCAACAACTAACCCAACATAACATCACAGCAAAGTGTTCCAACTGCTTGAGAATATGTTCTATTTTCTCATTCAATGATTCCTATCTCTCTGGAATAGGTAAATTTTGATAGAAACCCCAGCTAAACTTATCGGCTGGGGTTTTTATTGTTTTTTTACTTAGCACTGTTGCGATAATACCAATTCTGTATCAAGATGCACATGAAAAACCCTCTTGTTAATCCTCTGATGCTTTGGGAGACGATGTAGCCGGGGGTAAAGATATGCAGCTTCACGAAGAAACGGTATCAATTTAACAGAGGGTGCTATTCCTCTTGTACATCAACCCAAATATTGCCTTCTTCAACACGAATCGGAAATACTGGCAATGCTTTTGGTTGTGAAACCAACGAGAGTACCTTACCTACACCAGGTGGCCAGGCACACCATCCTTGTACTTCACCAGTCCGCAGGTCAAAGGCACTGCGATGGAAGGTACAAACTATTGCCCCACTTTCAGTGATTTTCCCACTTTTCAACGGTAATTTTAAATGAGGGCAGTTGTTATCTACAGCATAAAGCTGACTTTCGTGATTCAAAAGCAAAATTTTTCGGTTGCCAACTTTCACCACTTCTCGCGCACCAGGGGAAAGTGCTTCGACTGCAAGAACTTTAGTCCAACTCATTAGGTTCTCCTCTTTTAATATATCTGCTTACAGTTTCCCGCAATAGTGACCAGTGCGATCGCCTTTCAATACCGGAGAGCCGAGAATGTCTACAACGGGCTTTGTCTAAGATTCTAAAACTATAAAATTTTACAAAAAATTCCAGCTTTATACTGAATAAAATTATTTCTGGGTAAACTAAATAAAGCGTTTACTATCTATGTATCACAAGGCTTATAGCTGAAAAATACAATTTTGAGGAATATAAAAAATGATTAAGACAAGTTACGAATTTGACCAGTCTATCCTCGCCGCCGGATCTTCATTAAAGACAAATATTCTGCTACGTTTTCGTGCCGACATAGCTAAATCTCCTCGACGTAACCTTAACCTTTCGCTTGTAATTGACCGTTCCGGCTCTATGGCAGGCGCTCCCTTGCATCACGCACTCAAAGCCGCTGAGTCTGTGGTAGAGCGACTTGAGCCAGATGACATTCTCTCAGTAGTTGTTTACGACGATGAAGTGGATAGCGTTGTGCCACCCCAGTCTGTGACTAACAAAGCCGCACTGAAAAATTCCATCCGCAAGGTGAGAGCAGGCGGTATTACCAACTTATCGGGGGGATGGCTCAAAGGCTGCGAACACGTGAAGACGCGACTCGATCCCCAAAAAATCAACCGCGTTCTCCTGCTTACCGATGGTCACGCCAATATGGGCATTCAAGACCCCAAAATCCTGACGGCGACAGCAGGGCAAAAAGCTGAGGAAGGCATTATCACAACTACGTTAGGTTTTGCTCAAGGTTTCAACGAAGACTTGCTCATTGGAATGGCAAGGGCAGCCACGGGCAACTTCTACTTCATTCAAAGCATTGATGAAGCAACTGAAGTGTTTAGTATTGAGCTAGATAGTTTAAGAGCAGTAGTGGGACAAAACCTCAAGGTGACACTTGAATTGGCAGATGGTGTCAGCCTGGTTGATACCTTAAGTCTGGCTAAAGTTAGCCAGAATGACGCTAGTCAAGCTGTCATCACCTTGGGAGAGCTTTACGAGGATGAGGACAAACTTCTCGGTTTGAGTCTGGGGATATCAAGCGCTCAAGTTGGCGATTTACCTGTGATGAAACTGCATTACAGCGCCGATGTTGTGCAAGATGACCGCATTCAAAGCGTTTCCGGTACTATAGATGTCGTCGCCAAAGTTGGCACTGTTGAGGAAGCAGCTTTTGCTGCTACAAGCCATATCATTCTAGAACTGAGTCGCCTTACCATTGCTAAGGCCAAAGAGACTGCCCTTAATCTCGCTGAACAGGGCAAGCATCAGGAAGCTGAACAAACCCTGCGGGCGCTCGTGAAAGATTTGCGAGATCAAGGCTTGAATGAGAATTTTGAAATTGCTGAAGAAATCGATCAGCTGGAATATTTCGCCAGTCGGATCGCTCAAAAAGCTTTAGGCAATGCCGGACGGAAAGAGATGCGAGATCAGACTTACCAAACGATGACGCGCAATCGCAGCGATTTGGTGGGTCGCGGTGTCACTACTGGCGATGAAGTGTACGCCATGCCCACTGTGAATGAAGTTGGTTCAGGTGTTGAATTGCACTGCGTTCGTGAAGGGGGTAAACTGCGGGTCAAGGTCATGTCTGAAGGCTACGATCCAACCAAGAACATCCAGTTTCCTCGTGCCATTCGTGCCGAAGGGGCGTGCTATGTTGTTGAAGGATTGGAACTCTCAAGCGATCGCACTTTCTATCGGGTACGTGGTAAAATCACCCGTTTTGCTCAACCCGGTGAAACAGATATCTTCGTTGCCCCTAGACAATCCAATCGAGCTAACACAGGTAAAGCTTCCAAAGGGCCTGCCAGTGCTGCCGATCTGCCTACAACTGACAGCGTCGGGGACAGCATTTTAGTTCAGTGTGTCAAAGATGGCAGCAAACTACGTGCTAGAGTGGTTTCCGACGGATATGAACCGGATTGGAATATGCGTTTTCCGCGATCGGTGCGCGAGGAAGGAATGCTTTACGTCGTTGATGAAGTCAAAACCGCACCAGATGGCAAATCTTATATTGCCTGTGGTGAAATTAAGCGATTTGTCCAACCCACTTGAATTGAGGAGCGGGGAGCAGGGGAGAACGGGAGGCAGGGGAGGCAGGGGAGGCAGGGGAGCAGAGGAGAAGTTGCAGTAAGCTTATTCCCCTCTGCACCTCTGCCTCTTCTAATGCCCAATCCTTAAAATATGCCAAGTAAATATGCCTTAGCTGACTGAGACTGTCAGGATCAAAGAGTAAAGAGTAAAAGGGAATCTATTTTGACTTTTAACTTTCTCCTTTTGTTCAACTTTCCACAACGGGAGGTTTAATCTTGACTAAATTGAAAGTTGGTATCAACGGTTTCGGTCGAATCGGGCGACTTGTACTTCGCGCTGGCATCGATAATCCCAACATTGAGTTTGTGGGTATTAACGATCTAGTACCACCAGATAATCTCGCTTACCTATTAAAGTACGACTCAACCCACGGTCAATTAAAGCATAAGGTTGAAGCCAAGGAAGACGGCATCCTGATTGACGGACATTTTATTCCTTGTGTGTCGGTGAGGAATCCAGCAGAGTTACCTTGGGGAAAATTAGGTGCAGATTATGTCGTGGAAGCTACCGGACTCTTCACTGATTATGAAGGAGCTGCAAACCACCTAAAGGCAGGTGCAAAGCGAGTGGTAATTTCCGCTCCCACCAAAGATCCAGATAGAGTTACTACCCTGTTAATGGGTGTCAATCATCAACTGTTTGACCCTAGCAAGGATATCATTGTCTCCAATGCTAGCTGCACTACAAACTGTCTAGCTCCCATAGCTAAGGTCATTAATGATAATTTCGGGTTGACTGAAGGGTTGATGACCACAGTCCATGCTATGACTGCGACTCAGCCAACTGTAGACGGCCCCAGCAAGAAAGACTGGCGGGGTGGTCGAGGTGCATCCCAAAATATTATTCCCTCCTCCACAGGCGCAGCGAAAGCCGTAGCACTGGTTTTACCAGAATTGAAGGGCAGGTTAACTGGGATGGCATTACGAGTTCCGACTCCCGATGTCTCTGTAGTTGATTTAACTTTCAAAACAGCCAAAGACACCAGTTATCAGGAAATCCGTGCTGCGATGAAGGAGGCTGCCGCAGGTTCACTCAAGGGTATCTTGGGTTACACAGATGAAGAAGTAGTTTCCACAGATTTTCAAGGTGATACTCATTCCAGTATCTTTGACGCAGGTGCTGGGATTGAGTTGAATTCCAACTTCTTCAAGGTAATTGCCTGGTATGACAACGAGTGGGGCTACTCAAATCGCGTCATTGACCTAATGTTGTCTATGTCACAGAAGGAAAAACTCGCACCGACAGCGGCTGTGGTTTGATTAGTTTTTGGGCATGGGGCATTGGGGAGCCACTGCGGTCTTGGGGTCTCCCCAAGTGGAGCAAGTGGCGTCATGGGGCATGGGGCATTAATAATTAAGTTTTTTCCCCAGTCCCTAATCTCCAGTACCCAGTACCCAATTTGGGATTTGGGTGAAATGGTAAATACTCCGAAAACAAAACGGAACCTAGTATTTTTATTTAGCAAACCAGTGATATGAAGCACGTGTGAATTTGGATGTTTTGTGCGATGTCTACGACGGGCTACGCCTATGCTCAATGCATCCAAATTTGCAAGTTACTCCTCAACCCCCAATCCCTATGCGTCGAACCAAAATCATTTGTACTGTTGGCCCGGCTACATCTGCACCTGAAAAGCTGCAATCCTTGGTAAAAGCTGGAATGAATGTGGCACGGCTGAATTTCTCCCACGGAGCTTATGAATTCCACGCCCAAACGGCTCACTATCTCAGGCAAATTAGTACTGAGTTGCAAAAGCCGATCGCGATTATGCAAGACTTATGTGGCCCCAAAATTCGCTTGGGAACTTTACCACCGGAAGGTTTGGACTTAGAAGCTGGTACTGAAGTTACCTTTGTTTTGCAAGAAAAGGGTGAGAGTATTGACGAACTACCCTTACCATTGCCGACTTTGTTCGCAATGGTGCGACCTGGCGAACCGATTTTGATTAATGATGGTCGCGTCAAGTTAATTGTTACCGATCGCGATGCCGATCGCATTCGGGCACAAGTTAAAATCGGCGGGCTAATTTCTACGCACAAGGGAGTAAACCTGCCTCAAACTCCTTTACCTGTAAGTTCGATCACCGAAAAAGACTTGCTGGATCTGCGCTTTGGGATTCAGTTAGGTGTAGACTGGGTAGCGGTATCCTTCGTGCGATCGCCACAAGATTTAGAACCCGCCAAGCGCATGATTGAAGCCGCTGGCGCTTCGATTCGCTTAATAGCCAAAATCGAAAGAGCAGAAGCTGTAGAAAACTTTGACTCTATTCTGAACGTTGCTGACGCGATTATGATTGCCCGTGGTGATTTAGGGGTGGAAGTGCCAATTCACGAAGTACCCCTAATTCAAAAAGAGATTATTCGCCGTTGCAATCGTGCTGGCAAGCCAGTGATTACAGCCACCCAAATGCTAGAGTCGATGATTAGCGCCCCCGATCCCACCCGCGCCGAAGCAACCGATGTTGCTAACTCTATCTTGGATGGAACAGACGCAGTAATGCTTTCTGGTGAAACAGCTGTCGGACAATATCCCATCGCCGCCGTCGAGATGATGCACAATATAGCCGTACGGACAGAACAAGCTCTAGATGAGGGTAGCAAACACGCTTGGTGTCATGAAGCAGGCAGTCTGAGCGTTACCGAATCTGTGGCAGAATCCGTGTGTCGCATCGCCTATGAAACTGGCTCACGGGCAATTCTTTGTAACACTACATCAGGAAGTACGGCGAGAATGGTTTCTAAATATCGGCCGACTTCTCCGATTATTGCCCTAACCTCCGACATCACCGCTTACCGCCAGCTAGCACTTTCTTGGGGTGTGGAGGCTTTGCTGATCCCACCAGTCCACAATGCTGAAGAGATGTTTACCAATGTGGTGAACACAGTTGTAGACATGGGTTTAGCGAATAAGGGCGATAAAGTAGTAATTACCTCTGGTGTTCCAATTGGTAAATCAGGAACAACTAGTTTAATCAAAGTGCATTCCATTGGACAGCCAATTTCGGCATAAGGCACTTAGAATAGGGCTGTGGCTGAAGATAGTAAGCAAAATTGGGCAACGATCAAGAAAAATTGCCAGAATCAGAATTGAAGGAAGAGTAAAAAGTGTAAAGAACTGGGGAATAAGTAAATCCTGTAACAAACATCACGGAGTATTTTATGTCTAAGAATTTACTGGAACAATTGCGACAAGTGACTGTTGTAGTCGCAGATACAGGGGATATCCAGGCAATTGAAAAGTTCAAACCCCAAGATGCTACCACCAATCCTTCGCTGATTACTGCTGCGGCACAAATGCCAGAATATCAGGAAATTGTCGATCAAACTTTACTCCAAGCCCAGAAAGATGCTGGAGCCGGAGCCACCCAAACACAGATAGTTTCTCTGGCTTTTGACCGTTTGGCAGTTGCCTTTGGATTAAAGATTTTGCAAATCATTCCCGGTCGCGTGTCTACGGAAGTGGATGCTCGTTTGTCTTACGATACCGAAGCTACTGTAACTAAGGCACGGGAATTAATTGCTCAGTATAAAGCTGCTGGAATTGGCCGCGATCGCGTTTTAATTAAAATTGCCAGCACTTGGGAAGGCATTCGCGCTGCGGAAATTCTCGAAAAAGAAGGTATTCACTGTAACCTTACCTTGTTATTTGGTCTTCACCAAGCGATCGCCTGTGCTGAAGCTGGCGTTACTCTAATTTCTCCCTTCGTGGGCCGGATTCTTGACTGGTACAAAAAAGATACCGGACGCGATAGCTACCCAGCAGCCGAAGATCCAGGTGTTTTGTCTGTTACCAAAATCTACAACTACTACAAGAAATTTGGCTATAAAACTGAAGTTATGGGAGCTAGTTTCCGTAACGTTGGTGAAATTACTGAACTTGCAGGTAGTGATTTGCTGACCATTTCACCATCACTTTTGGCTGAATTACAAGCAACCGTTGGAGAACTGCCACGTAAACTCGATCCTGCGAAGGTAGTAAACTTGTCAATCGAAAAGATATCCATTGACAAAGCCAGCTATGACAAGATGCACGCTGCTGACCGTATGGCAACTGACAAACTAGACGAAGGTATTAAAGGTTTCACCAAGGCACTAGAAGACCTTGAGAAACTTTTGGCAGACCGACTAGTTCGCCTGGAAGGAGAGGTAGTGGCAAGCCATTAGGGATTTCCAATTAAAAAACATCCAAAGTAGTAGCGTGTCAAGACTAAAATAGTGCATTAGCTTTACTCTTGTGGGATGGGGGTCTCGCCCGTCCGGTGCGGGCTAGAGAGCTTACACTACAAGAAAATTTATTGCAACATTTAAGGCTTGATATCATGTCCGCTTGATTGCTTATTAAACCCGAAGAACCCCACCCCGCCAAAGCTATGCTTTGTCTCCCCTCCCCGCCTGCGGGGAGGGGTTGGGGGTGGGGTTCTTTTCTTATGGGTAATTTGGCGGACATGATATGACTCTTTTAATCCTCGTGGTCATCGAACGGATCGTTCAATTCCTTGCTAGGAGGGCCAAAGGAGGTATAAATCGAAATTCCTGTGATGGCAATCACCACGGCAGCCACAGAAATGCTAAGAACTATTGCGGGTTCCATAATTGAGAGATAGATGATGAGTGCTATTCTTATAGAATATTACAGAAGATTAAAAAAAGCTTTGGCAAGTAATCTTAGGTGAACTATGGCACAAAGGACTAGGTTGGGAGATATCCTGAAACCACTTAACTCTGAGTATGGAAAAGTGGCTCCAGGTTGGGGTACTACCCCTGTGATGGCTGTTTTTATAGGGCTATTTTTCGTGTTTCTGCTGATTATTCTGCAACTTTACAATAAAACACTGTTGGTTCAGGATGTATTTGTCGATTGGCGCAGTTTAGGACGCTAACACATACACGAGCGAGCGAGTTTGGATAACAAGTTAAGTTACACCCGGTTCTTCCGGGTTTTTTTGTGAGTTGCGATTTCCGACTAGACTAACTATATATGTGAGTTTTTGTAGTGGTTTTAGAGTTTACAGGAGACAAAAAATGAATATATTTGGTATTGGTCTGCCGGAAATGGCTGTAATTATGGTAGTAGCGCTGTTAATCTTTGGCCCAAAAAAGCTACCAGAGATCGGTCGGAGTGTGGGCAAAACAATTCGTAGTTTTCAAGAAGCTTCCAAGGAGTTTCAAAACGAGTTTCAAAAAGAAGCAGAACAGTTAGAAGAAGTTGTACAGACTACTGCTGAATTGGAACCTAAGCAAATCCACCCTGCTAAATCTGAGCAGGATACCGCTAGTTCTTCCCAACCTAGCTAGTAGTTTGTCGAGTTCGTAGTAAGGACTTTAGTCCTTATTTTCTAAGCACTAAAGTGCTTACTACAAACCCTTCATTACTAGTAGTCTGGCAACCTAAAAATGTTAAGTGGAGGTTGGGTAAAGGGAAAAGGGACTCATGGTAAGGGATAAAAAACCTTTACCCTTTACCCCTGCCCCTTTACCCCTGCCCCTTTACCCCACCAAGTTGCCAAGGCGTACTACTAGAAGAGTGATGAATATCAATTGACTGTAGACAAAATGACAGAAGCTGTTACGCAACCAGCTTTGGTAATTCCGCAACTAATCGTCGGGTTAGGGAATCCAGAAGCTAAGTACGACCAAACACGCCATAATATCGGTTTTGCTGCTTTAGAAACTCTCTCTCGTTCTTGGCGCATTTCCTTAACAGAAAACCGCAAGTTTCAAGGTGAGTATGGCGAGGGTATGGCCCCAGGTGGAGGTAAAATTCGCTTGTTGAAACCGTTAACTTATATGAATCGCTCAGGACAAGCAATACAAGCGGTGACAAGTTGGTATAAATTGCCGCCTGAGTCAGTGTTGGTGATTTATGACGATATGGATTTGCCTTTGGGAAAAACTCGTTTGCGCTTATCTGGTTCGGCTGGGGGACATAACGGTATGAAAAGTGCGATCGCACATCTTAGTACCCAAAACTTTCCCCGTTTGCGAATCGGTATTGGTAAACCCAAAGATGCAGCTAATAACGATGATTCTGGTGCTATCTCTCATGTGCTAGGGCGATTTTCCGCTGCCGAAAATCAGCAGATGTCTCTTGTACTTCAGTTCGTAGTTGAGTGTATTGAACTAAGTCTCAAGCAGGGAGTAGAAAAGGCGATGAATGTTTGTAATAGCCGCACAATTAATAATTCTGAGTCTTAGGGCTGGATGAATACTATCCTATCAGCTGATTAAAGAAAGCTAACCGATGTTTAAAGGCGCTTATTTTGGTTGATGGGCAGCGATTTTAGCTTGCTCCATCTAACCAAGATAAAGTCTCTAACGCGCTCTACGTATAGGAAAAGTAACTTATTTACACCCTAATTAGCGGTGCGGCAGACTTTGCTTAATATTTGTATGAATAATGGCGCAAGCGCTATTGCCTGTTTTCGGTCATAACCTCAAGCAATGCCGATATCACACCAAATAGGTTTATTTAAAACGTCTTGTGCGTCTAGCTGCCACTGCCTTACGTTTGCGTTTTTCTATTGGTGTTTCAAAGTGCCGATGATATTTTACATCAGCTAATATCCCAGCTTTGGAAACCTGGCGTTTAAACCGACGCAAAGCTGAGTCTATTCCTTCGTTCTCTCCTAGAACCACCTGGGTCATTCTTGCCTTTTCCTCATCATCAATAGTTTCCATTCTAATATTACCCTCAACCTTAGTAAAACCCCTCTGAGCTAAAGTCACAGTTAAGAGGCTATTTGTCCGGCTGAGGCGGGTTATGTGTACTTCTATCTCGGAAAATCGTTACTTAACTAAAAGTTAATCTAAGTGCCCTAATGCACTCTCAGAACCAATAGAGAAGATGAGAAAATTATAATACTAAATTTTTTTGGCTTTACTATGAACTAGCGAATAATGTAATCTTAGCTACTAAGGTAGATGAGTCAATCTGACTATATTTACAGATTTTAAAAGTTGATTCTGCCCTCATTTAGTAATTTATATCCAGCGGCTAATGCTGTAAAAGCAACTATGAAATTCCATAAGCTAGTTGGCTGTAAAATAACTCCACCGCTTAAGAAAACTAGTACTATACCAATGCCTAGAAAAATCCATCCTAATACCAATTTTTTATAAAGCTGCATAGAATTCGATCCCCCCTAACCCCCCTTAAAAAAGGGGGAACCGGAAAAACATCTATCAAAGTCCCCCTTTTTAAGGGGATTTAGGGGGATCAAGATATGTGCAACTTCACATT
>NZ_JAVRBQ020000165.1:0-10870 GCF_034531215.2 Nostoc sp. ChiSLP03a | reverse complement strand
AATAGGTCATCAGTGATAGCATAAATTGTAATTATTTCGTTTAACATTACCCCTCCTAATTTTTCCTCTGGAGGGGATTTTATTGCTTATGCAATGCCACCTGAACACCTGCAAGCATAACTAGCAACTTGGGTTACTAGCACTACTATATAAATAATCGATCGCTTCAACGAAATAATCAGATTTAAAAGGCTGCGATCGCTCTGCTTAGATTTAAAAAGCCCTGATAAAAGTTCAGGGCTTTGCTTTATATACGGTTTATTAAATACCAGCCTAAAATTTTTGCTGGCGCTTTTCTATAGAAATAATTATCCCTGAATCGCTTGCTTAAAGATAGCGGAGAACTACCCATTTTTTACCTGGGTAGCTATTTAATAAAGTCTTTAGATTTGTATATATCTCTACTGTGCGATCGCTTCTTGGTAAAATTCCCCTATCCTTAAGGTTGAACTTCGCGCAGCCGACGTTCCAGAAAGCGACGTTCGCTGTCATTTGTAACCAGCATGAGCGCGATCGCGTAACTCTCTGCGGCTGACGCTGAGGCTCCGATGCGGCGCAGCATCTCGGCACGGGTGGCGTGAAATAGATGATAGTCATTAAGTTGGGAAGCAAGCCCATCAATGAGTTCAAGGGTCGTCTGAGGACTCTCTATCATTGAGATCGCCACCGCCCGATTCAGCGAAACAATCGGCGAGGGCTGCAAGCTCTCGAGCAAATCGTAGAGGCGAACAATTTGCAACCAGTCCGTTTCTTCTGCTTGTGTTGCCTGACAATGTAGTGCCGCGATCGCTGCTTGCACTGCAAACGAACCAATTTCGCCCCGCAATGCCTCTTCAACGAGCGGCAGCGCCTCAGCAATCTGCTGTTGATTCCAGCGACTACGATCCTGATCTTCAAGCAACACCAGATCGCCTGCTTCATCCAAACGGGCATCGCGTCGGGAGTCGTGCAGCAACATCAGTGCCAAGAGTGCAGTCACTTCTGAGGGCGGTTGGGGTGCCATCAACGTCCTTACGAGGCGACCCAGCCGAATCGCTTCTGTGCAGAGGTCAGCCCTCACCATCGTCTCGCCCCTAGTCGTCGCGTAGCCCTCATTGAAAATCAGATAGATCGCTGTCAGTACTGCGTCTACCCGCACAGACAGATCGGTTGTGTCCGGCACTTTATAGGGAATGCCTGCATCCCGAATCTTGCGTTTAGCACGCACCAACCGTTGCGCCATCGTTGCCGTGGGCACGAGAAACGCCCGCGCAATTTCATCTGTCTCCAGTCCGCCCAGCAGCCGCAGCGTCAAAGCAACCTGTGCCTCGATCGCCAGTGCTGGGTGGCAGCAAGTAAAGATCAGCCGCAGTCGCTCGTCTGGAATTTCGTCTGTATCGTAAGTTGGCTCCTCGCGGGTTGGGATTAACCCGGAGGCGGCGTACCATTCCAATTTTTCCGTCAGCCGTGTCCGCCGTCGGAGGCGATCGATGGCTTTGTATCGGGCTGTTTTGACGATCCACGCACGGGGGAGATCGGGCAGGCCGCTCGACTGCCATTGATTCACGGCGGCTATAAAGGCTTCCTGTACTGCTTCTTCAGCCACATCGAAATCCCCCAGCAACCGGATGAGGATGGCGACGATCCGCCCCCATTCAGCCTGATAAAGGGAGGCGATCGCTTGCTTTACGTCTGTTTTGGCGTTTGGGAGCATACCTGAATTAAAGGAGGCAGGGGGCAGGGGGCAGAGGGCAGGAGGCAGGAGGCAGGGGGCAACGGGCGGTTTTTCTCTTTTCTTTGATAAAAATTTTTGGCGAGGTGTCGATTTGAGGTAGCACCGTTCGACTTACTAACAAAGGGAAACAAGGGAGGTATACCCCGATGGTACTAAACGATAAAAATTTTTGGTGAAGTGTCGATTTGAGTCAGCACCGTTCGACTTACTAACAAAGGGAAGTAACAACGGGAAATAAAGGAGGCAACCCCATGAAATATTTGCTGCTGATTTACCTGGAGGAAAATGCCCTGAGCCAAACCGAGCGGGAACATTGTTATGTAGAATCCGCGCAACTGGCACAACAACTCAACTCGAAGGGGCAGTATCTCGCGACTGCCCCACTCCACCCTGTGGCCACTGCAACCAGCGTTCGGGTGCGCGACGGCAAACCACTAATAACTGACGGGCCCTTCGCAGAAACCCGCGAACAATTGGGCGGTTTTTTTCTGATTAATGCTCAGGATCTCGACGAAGCGATCGCGATCGCTGCGCGGATTCCAGGCGCGAGTGTCGGCACTGTTGAAATTCGACCTGTAATTGAAGTTGCAGGCTTGCCAGAAAATTCCTAACTGCATTCAACCTCAACCCAAAAGGAGAGATGACGATGACAACCAAAAACGCGATCGCCACTAATGAAGTTCAGATTCGCCAACTAATTGCCGAGCAACAACGTGCCATCTGCACCAAGGATGTTGAGCAAATCATGTCCCACTATGCCAACGAGATTATTGTCTTCGATGTTAAACCTCCTTTCCAAACCCAAGGAAAAGATGCTTGGCGTCAAGTGTGGAAAGAATGTTTGCCTTACTTCCCCGACACCTTTGAGATTGAAACACGAGACCTGAAGATTACCGTCAGCGAAGACTTAGCGGTTGCACATTGGCTATTTCGCTTCACAGGAAGCCAAGACCATCCAGCAATGCAGACCTGGATGCGCGTCACCGCTGTTTGCCAGAAAAATCAAGGCGAATGGCAGATATTACACGAACATCTCTCGGTTCCATTCGATCCAGAGACTTCTCAAGCTGTATTCACGCTCAACCCATAGGCTAATCTACTGAGTCAACGCCATGAAAACCAATCCTTATCTCATGTTCAACGGTAACTGTGAAGCCGCGTTCAAGTTCTACGAACACTGTCTTGGCGGCAAAATTGTCATGATAATGACCCACAAAGATGCACCCTCAGCCGAACATATACCTGCCGAATGGCATGACAAAATCATGCACGTCTGTCTCGATCTGGGCGATCGCCTCTTGATGGGGTCTGACAGTCCGCCTGGATATTTTGAAACACCCCAAGGCTTTTACGTGCAAATCAGCGTTGACGAGCCAGCGGAGGCAGAACGCATCTTTCATACCCTAGCAGAAAACGGAAAAGTGAAGATGCCGATCGATCAAACCTTTTGGTCTGTCCGTTTTGGTATGTTGGTCGATCAATTCGGTATTCCGTGGATGGTCAATTGCCAGAAAACTGCTTGACTTGTGGGGAGGCGCTTATGGGCGTCTTCCCTAGAGTAAAACCTCAGCGCTTTTTCACCGATCTTTCACTGTGCAATAATTCAAAAGAAGAACCCATGAGTACTCAAATTTTCGTTAATCTGCCAGTTAAAAACCTTAATCAATCGATAGAGTTTTTTACTCAACTCGGCTTTAAGTTTAATTCTCAATTCACTGACGAAACTGCCACTTGTATGATTGTGTCCGAAAACATTTTCGTCATGCTCTTGACTCATGAAAAGTTTAAGACGTTTACTCCCAAAGAAATTTGTGATGCCACAAAAAGCACAGAAGTGCTTGTGTGTTTATCTTCTGATAGCCGAGAACAAGTTGATGAAATGATTCGCAAGGCTGTCGCCGCTGGTGGAACAACCTACAATGAACCGGAAGATCACGGTTTTATGTATGGACATGGATTTGCTGACTTAGATGGCCACATTTGGGAAATTATCTACATGGAGCCAAGCGCAATAAATCAAGGTTGATTGCAGACATCTAAATAATACTGCAAGACAAAATTCCAAATTACAGCTATTTACTTAGAAAATAGCTGTACAAATACTCCCAATACGGTTCTGATAAGCATTTTGAACTCAGAATAGGGTTTGGGGAAAAGAACAATGGGTTTGCGGTTAAAGGTTTTTTATTCCCCTTTCCCCTTTAATCGAACTGTATTGCAAATACTCCTACCTTCTTCAAATAGCTCTTTGCCGCAGATGTCGTCCATCAAACCCTTGCTTAATCCAATTCAGACATTCATATTCAGATTTGAATAACTTTGGAGCTGCAATATTATTCAATAATTCTGGTGGATAATGGTCGTAAAAATATTTGTCTCCTTCTTGGAAGATAATAATCAAATTGTTCCGATAAACATAGCGAGACTTAAAACTATCCCCCCGATGAACAAACTCAGAATTTCGATCGATATGCTCTTTAGCAATATCAATGATGTTACTAACGTCACTTCCATAGATTTCTGCTGGATTTTCTGCTTTATGAAATTTGCTTCTGTGCCCAATTTCAGATAGTATTTTATACGAATAAATTTCGTAATTATCCGCCTTGCCAAAAACAAATGGAATTATGAGATATCCTTTATATGAAACTGAGTTTTCATAAAGAAGACGACTCATTTCAACCTCCTTTGGTAGAACTGCTCTGAAAGTTTTTTCTTTAACAGAAAAGTATTACAACCCCAATTATCTACTAAATAGGATCACCATAAACTGAGTTGATTGGGGGGATGCTCAAGATTATTCCAAGGTAGGGGTGGAACTGGTGTGCCATTCTGTTCCAATAGCTGTTGAAAGTGACGAGCTGTATTGGGCGATCGCGCTTCTATTGGACAATGGACAAAGAAATAAATTCGCACTCCCATCTGTAACCATTGCTGAATCTGCCTTACCCACTCTTCCATAAATGGCTGATTCACTGATAAATTCGGATGAGAAATAAACCGAATCAGAGTAAAAGGTGCTGTCACACTCAATTGCAACGGTAATTTCGGTTTGCGCCGTTCCGATTGTAACTGGGGGTCATCATCTCCAGTGTAAATGGGGCGCGAGTCTAACAGTACTCGTCCGACACCCAAATTTTCTAAAAGCGCCGTCAAATTACTAGCATGAGGTTCCTTGAACCAGTCGGGATGCCGAACTTCCACTGCTAGGGGTGCTTCTGTACGCGGCCAAGCTTCCAGAAAGTTGGACAAATCATCAAGTAATGCAGGTGCATAGCCAGGTGGTAACTGGGCAAACATTGGGCCAAGATGCTTACCTAAAGGGCGCATCGCCTCCAGAAATTTTAAAGCAGCTGGTATATAAGGTTTCAGCAATCCTTGATGGGTAATATCTCGCGGTAATTTTAGACAAAATTCAAAATCTGTTGGTGTTTCGGCAGCCCAACGAGTTACAGTTTCTTGGTTAGGCACGGCATAAAAGGTCGTGTTACCTTCTACAGTGGTGAAGCGACGACTATAGACATGGAGAAAATCAGCAGTACGAGTACCTTGGGGATAGAGTTCGCCTACCCAACCTTTATATGCCCAAACAGCACAACCGATAAAAAAGTTCACAATGCCTAAAAGCCTTGATGTATCATATTCAATTTTACACGCAGGTTGTAGGGATTGATAAAGCTAAGTCAAATTACCGACTTGTGAAAAAAAATCATAGATTTTTTATCAAAATGCTTGATTACTTTCTCATTTTGGTAAATTCAGCAAGCAAAAAGGCACATTGCTTTATCAAAATGCTTGATTGCTTTCTCATTTCGGTAGATTCAGCAAGCAAACAGGCATATAGCAGTTTTCAATTGCATTAGACTTCTTGGCATTTGTCGGGAAAAGGTTCTGTATTGTCCCTTTCCCCTTTAACCAAAACCTTTTCCCCAAGAGTGCAAAAAGCACAAATGCCAAGAGGTCTATTGATAAATTGAACCATCAGGCATAATTGCCCCTGCTAAATTAGTTCCAACTAATTTAACTAGAAGCCGCTCACCAGAGCGAATCCGCGCTCCCGTCAAGTCGGCTCCTCGCAAGTCGGCTCCACTGAGATCCGCTCCAATCAAATTAGCAGCGCGTAAATTCGCCTCCCTGAGATCGGCTAAAAGTAGATTTGCCCGAAATAAATTTGCTTCAGATAAATTTGCACCTCTGAGGTTGACTTTGTGCATAAAAGTATCGCTGAGATTAGCACCGCTCAAATTGGCATAACTCAGATTTCTGCCAGATAAGTCTTTATTACTCAAATTTGCCCGACTATAGTCTTTGCCACTCAAGTCTGGGTTTTGCTTTGGTGGTTTCTGGGTTGGTTGAGATGGTTTTTCCTGTTGAGGTGACGGTGAGTAATGTGTGGTTTGATATGTAGTTTGATGTGTAGTTTGATGTGTGGTTTGAGGTTTGGTTTTTAGAGAACGCAACTTCTCACGAGCTTCATTTATAGCTTTCAGCTTGTCTTGTGCTTTCTGCTGTAAACGGAGATTGTCTTTGGGAATGCGATCGGGATGCCAAACAAAGACTAAATCTTTGTAAGCCTGGTTCACTTCTTCAAGTGTTGCTCCAGGCTCTAATTCCAAAACTCTATAGTACCGCTCCAGATCGCTCATACGATATTTTGGTGGACAATCAACTTAATTATGAGTGATGGAGTCATTTATGCGCTGCATCATTTGTTATGGATTATGGGGTATGGGGCATGGGGCATTGGGTATGGGGCATGGGGCATTGGGCATGGGGCAGGGGGCAGAAGTTTTTGAATTTTGAATTTTGAATTTTGAATTGATTTCTCATCTCCCCATCTCTCCATTTCTCCATCGAGCGATCGCTCGAAAATATGCTGCAATTGGAATCTGATAAACTTCAATATAAATCCAAACAATAATTGATAAATGTGATAGGAAGGTTAATATTGTCCAAATATATGGCATCCAGGTAATGGGTTCTTTCAGATTAGCAGGAAAATAGTAAGCTACTATGCCAATTAGAGTAGTGGGAAGAATTATAAAAACTGCTGCTGCTAATCCATAACCCCAACCTAACTCGACACCTTCCAACTGGCCTTCTGTCCAACTAAACCCATTCCAACGCCAAGTTAAAGGTGGCTGCCTAGAAGGCATCTTGATTTGCTGTTGCTCTAAGTTGACTGTAAAAATCTCTTGACAAAAGTCACAAGCCATAGCTTCCATCAATGGCATGTGAGAAATCTTACCTATTCGACAGACTGGGCAGGGGTAAGCTCCATAATAGTCGAAAGATTGGGTTAAGATTTTGGAACTGGGCATAATGAGACAGATGATCCTAAAAAATTGATCTGGTCAATGAGAACTTGGGTAATAATGTATGGCGGTATGGCGGTTGTCAATTTCCTACAATAAGCTTTCATAAGATGAAGTCAGGAGAATTATATATTTTAACTTCTCAATCCTGACTTTTTCTTCTAAGGTTATATAACTATTGCGATCTTTAATGACAAACCCTTCTCTATGAGAGGCTACGCCAACGGGTTCGGGGGTGACGCTCCTTCTCTGCGACGAGACGCTGCGCTAACGTCGCTAACGCTGCACCAACGACGGGAACCGCCAAGACTGCGACCCCCTCACCGCTTTTTTTGTCTACGCAAATAAGCAACTAGTACAATCAGAACAGAGCGTGATTTTGAATTGTGCAAAGCGTTATAGTCTTAATCCCGAGGTTGTACTGAGTCTATCGTTTTTTTATAGTTTGTGCAGGTCTTGACAAAGCCCACTCTTCCTGCTAACTTTACAGTAGATAGGTATATTTCTTAAGTTTTCCAGCAAAAAGCCCGTAAATGCTTAACACAAATTCCTACTTTTATTTTTGGTTTAGGGTGGTTCACCGGGGGTGAATTAAGTTTCCTAATGGAAACCGCCCGGTGAACCGCAGAGCAAACTCTGCGGTTTTTGTTTTTTTAAGGAGAATTTCATTGTCATGACTTATTTCATCAGCTGGTTTTATGGCTTTTACTTTTGGCCCAGAATAAATTCCGGGTAAATAGCGTCATGCCAATGAATCAGAACGCGCCCGGAACTCTTGGTTTCGGGCTTTTTTATTATTTGGGAATGGGGCATTGGGGATGGGGCATGGGGAATAGACGGACAAGGGAGACAAGGGAGAGATGAAGGGACAAGGGGATAAACAAAACTCCTAACTCTTAACTCTTAACTCAGCACTCATTACTCATTACTCATTACTCAGCACTCCTAACGCCCAATCCCCAATGCCCAATGCCCAATACTTAATTTTTCAGGAGAATATAACCATGATTAATGCCAAACTTGCTGCACAAGCCCATCTCAACCACCAGACAATCGTTAAAATCTCGAAAGAAGTCGCTTTCGGCGGTAAGGAACTGGTAATTATCGGCGGCCCCTGCACTGTTGAAAGCTTAGAACAAATGGAGATAGTCGCCCAAAGGCTATCTACTGCATCAGTACAGGGGTTGCGTGGCGGTGTCTACAAACCTCGCACATCTCCCTACGCTTTCCAAGGTATGGGAGAGTCAGGATTAGAGATTTTAGCCAAGGTGCGATCACATTACAATATGCCAGTTGTTACGGAGGTGATGTCAATTTCCCAAATTGAAGTAGTCGCCGCCCACGCTGATATGCTACAAGTTGGTAGCCGCAATATGCAAAACTTTGATTTGCTCAAAGCTTTGGGACAAGCTGGTAAACCAATACTACTCAAACGTGGTTTAGCAGCGACTATTGAAGAATTCGTCATGGCTGCTGAATATATCCTTAGTCACGGGAATCCTGATGTGGTGTTGTGCGAAAGAGGTATTCGCAGTTTCGACGATTACACCCGTAACGTCCTAGATTTAGGAGCAGTGGCAGCACTCAAGCAAATAACTCACTTGCCTGTAATTGTAGATCCTTCCCATGCCGTCGGCAAACGGGAGTTGGTCGCACCTGTAGCTAGGGCTGCGATCGCTTGCGGTGCAGATGGATTAATTATTGAATGTCACCCAGAACCAGAAAAATCTGTTTCTGATGCCCGTCAAGCACTTTCTTTAGAAGATATGGTGCATTTAGTTGATAGTTTAAAACCTGTAGCTACAGCCGTTGGGCGCAGTATATCAGATGTTGGGGCGGGTTTGTCTCCTGCCCCGATTTTTTGGGCGGCTTAAATTTCAGCAAACGGCGATCGCTTCAATATCTCAGCCAAAAGATTTATTTTGGGTTGATGGCAAACAGCGATCGCTTTCGTAAAATCAAGTTGTTACTTCAGCGATTGCATTTGTTCTCAAACGGATTTTGGCAACACAATCTTCTATATATAAATCTAAGTTATCGTTTTAAAAAATAAGACTATTTGATTTTATTCTTCAAATCGTTTTATCCTGAAATCAGTAGATATTTTAACTTTTACTAAATTGCCTAAAAAGGTTTTAGTATACCGATCTTTCAACTTTGAAAATCTAAATAAGGATAATAACTAAATGCTAGAGCAGCAGATTGATAGCCCCATCAAACCTAAGACAAGTGCAATGATTATGAAACTTTTTCAAATCACTTTAGTGGTCTTAGTACTTTTAATCAACTTAGTAATTGCTTTCCCCTCTTGGGCAGACAGTACGCCTTCTTTAACTAATCATCCTAACAACTTTCAAGTTGGGCAAAAAGTCATTTGGCTTTACAAGCCCCGCACAGATTCTAGCGATATCCAAAGAATTCCCGCCGAAATAGTCAAGTTAAGTTCCAAGCAAGTGCAAATTAAGATTTCCAAACACAATAACGAATTTGTCAACCGTTGGGTGAATCCAAACAAGCTTGAGAATTCGACAAAAATTAAATAGTCATTAGTCATTAGTCATTAGTCATTTGTCCTTTGTAATCACAAATGAAAAAGGACAAATGACTAATGACAGCCAACAGAAAAAAATGATTTAGGACTGCTATAGTTAAAATTCTCTTGTGTGGGTTTGGTTTTCATAATTAGGATCTTCAGTACCAAGCAGTTTGTCCCAGAACGTAAAATACAAACCGTAGTGTACTTTATACTTGCGATGATGTATGGAATGATGCATAGAACCAATAAGCCACTTTTCAATCCAGTAACTTTTAGATGAGGAGGGAAATAGCTCAAATCCGAGATGAGTAAACACTGCCCATACTGTCATAGTTATAAGTGCGGCAACTAAGGTGACGAAATGCAGGGGAACTATGAAGCTTACACCTACAAAAAAAAGTGCTTGTACAATTGCTTCTGGTAAGTCGAAGGCAGAAGAACTCCAGGGTGTTGGCTCTCCTGAACGGTGATGTCCAAAATGCATCCATCTAAAAATTCGAGGATGGTGAAACATCCGATGGATAAAATAAAAGTAAGTATCTTGAAGAATTAGTACTGCAATAAAGCTAATTATTAAATACCACAGTCCGTATTTCCAGATGTCAGCGTATAGCAGGGTTGCTCCCAAGTTATACTCTGAGATCGTAAATGCTCCAGCAATAGCAAAAACTACTGTGGAGATTACTGATAATTCAATATCATATTTAATGGAACAATTCATCAACGGTTTCAAACGCAAACTCTTGTTGGCAAGATACTTTCCTAAAACTAAATAAAAGAGCAAGTATGCTCCGCCAGCAATTAGAAAGTATCGGGCAAGAGTGATGCCGAACAAGAAAAAGCAATAATACCAAAATGAGTGATTCGTCAATTAGACCCATCCGTAAGATTAATTTGGTGAAATGAAAATGCTGATTATGTCCGATTTTTTTGGTCTTCATTACCAAAAATAACCAAATTAAGATTTAATTTGTTAATCGACAAAATCCCCTGCTTATTTTACAGCATCAAGTAGTTCAGATAATATATATTAAGTTTTATAATAAAAATTGAACTAATTTTATTGCATATATAAATATAAATTATTACTATTCATAAAAAAAGGTTCTTGGTTGACTCAAATTGTAGTAAATAGCTAATTTTGTAACTTACTTACGATTTATTTAATACCAATTTAATGTGAAGTTGCACATATCTTGATACCCCTAAATCCCCCTTGAAAAGGGGGACTTTGATAGATGTTTTTCCGGTTCCCCCCTTTTTAAGGGGGGTTAGGGGGGATCGAATTCTATGCAGCTTTATAAA